>CALZHS010000200.1 GCA_945787265.1 uncultured Gammaproteobacteria bacterium
ACTTTCGTGCCGAGCCGCGCCTTTACCGGAGCCTGGTTCGGACGGCGCGGTATCGATGCCTAGGGGGGTTAATCCAGTGAGCGAAAGACTCGAACGCGGTCTCGAAACCCTGCGCGGCGAAATCGACGGCAAGGTTAAATCCTTCTTTTCGAGCTGCGTACGCTGCGGTATTTGCGCTGAGGCCTGCCTGTTTTATACCGAGACCAACGATCCGCGCTATACGCCGATTTACAAAACCGAGCCACTTCGCAAACTGTGGCAAAAGGAATACAGTTTCTGGGGCAAGCTCAGCAGCGCTCTCGGTATTAGCAAACCCATGACCGAGGCGGATCTCGCCGACTGGGAAGAGCTGGTTTATGATGGTTGCTCGATGTGCGGGCGTTGCAGCATGGTGTGCCCGGTGGGGGTCGATATCTCGATGGTTATCTTCAAGGTCAAGCATGGTCTCGCCAAGGCCGGTTTTTCACCCGAGGGCCTGGTCGGCGCGACCCAGCGTGCTGTCGATATCGGCAGTCCGATGGGTATTACCATGAAAGCGGTCATGGCGACGATCAAACACGTCGAGGCGAATACCGGCCTCAAGGTGCCGTTGGATGTTGAAGGCGCTGATTATCTTGCGCTGCTGTCTTCCAATGAAATTGCGCTCTATCCCGAGTATATCGAGTCGATAACCAGGATTTTCGATCACGCCGGCGTCAGCTGGACCTTGTCATCAGAGGCATACGAGGCCACCAATTCGGGATTGCAGATCGGCAACAAGACGATCGCCGGGCAGTTGGTGCAGCGAGTCGTTGATGGCGCCGAAAAGCTCAAGGTAAAGAACGTAATCAGCCCGGAGTGTGGCCACGCTTATACCGCGCTGCGTTGGGAGGGGCCGAACTTCATCGGCAAGCCCTATCCATTTCGCGTCGTGCACATACTCGAATTGCTTGACGAATTGCAAGCCGCCGGAAGGCTCAAAACCACCGGCATGGAACACCAACGCCTGACCTTCCACGACCCCTGCTCGATCGTGCGCCGCGGCGGCGTCGAGGCGCAGCCGCGCAACCTGCTGCAACCGCTGGCCGAGAATTTCATCGAAATGAAAGACCATGGGGCGATGAACTGGTGCTGCGGCGGCGGTGGCGGCGTCAGCAGTAACGAGCGCGCCGAGGAATTGAAACTCACTGCCTTCAACAAGAAGAAATCGCAGATCGATGCGCTCAATGTCGATGCGGTCGTGACTGCCTGCTCCAACTGCCGCATGGTCATGGAGGAGGGCGTTGAAGTCAACGAAATGGAAGTCGAGCTGCTGGGGCTGACCGAAGTCATTGCCAAACACCTGGTCGATAAGCACGCCCACTAGTAAATTAATCGGTTTCGTGATTATCTCTCAGGGAACGAGGAGTTTCTCAAAGGCGGGCGGAAAACATTTTTGACGGGCAAAAATGTATTCCACCCACTGTGATCCTCGAAGTTGAGTTAAAAGGCTGCGGATGACCGGTTATTTCAGCTATTGAGGGTATCTGAACAGCCTGGTAAGCGTGCTGTGGTATGATCGTCGGCATCTTGAATTTGACGAGACGATGCCATGGCGGACGAAACCATAACCGATGAAGAGCTCGATGAAATTTACCGGCGCATGGTGGATTCATTTATCGATCGTGCCAACGAGCTGGCCGAAACCAACAGCCCCGAAAACGTCGGTATGGCACTGCTGTACGCGGCGTCGCGTTACAATGCCCATGTGGTTTCAAGCCATGCCCCGGTGCTGGAAGACTATGAGCGTGACATCCCAAAGGCGCGCGAGTTTTTCCAGGCCCAGTATCAGCAGATGCTCGATGAGAATTTCGAAGACTATAAACTGAACTATACCAAGTACGCGAATTTCATCCGGAAACAATAGCATTAGCCAACCTTAGCCCGGGACAAACCTGTGCCGGGAGATCGCCTTGCTGTTTCCAGGCCGCGAGACAGTCGTCGCGGGCCGACTTGTCGAGCGCACCGAGTTTGTCCACGTAACGGAAGAACGCGGCGAAATCGAACCCGTGTGCCTCGATCATGTTGATAAATGCAGGTGCTTCCGAATTGTAGGCGGCTACTGATCCAATCTTGGCGTTGTTCAGATCGTCGGCAAACCAGCGCGTGAATCCCCCGCTTACCTGGTGCGTGCTGGCAATGCTGACATGTGCGTCTTTTGCCCGGGCGAATACCTGCATTTTGCGCTGGCGTTTCTCCGCTTCGACGAGGTCACTGGAATAGATATTCGTCAGCTCTTTACGGACGCTTTCGATGAGTCCAAGCACCTCGCCGCGATAACTCAGCCAGCGCGTCAATTTGGCGAGTTCCTCGGACCGGTTCTGTGATTTTAACCAGAGTTCGGTACCAACCTGCTGCACCGCGGTGGCGAGTGATTCGTTGAAAGTCGTGTCGTCGTCAATATAGATCTGCTGGTGAGTGAGCTCATGGAACAGCAATCCGGCGAGGCGATAATCGGGCCAGTTCACGAAGCTGCTCAACACCGGATCATCGAACCAGCCCAGCGTCGAATAGGCCGAGACCCGGCCGATATGCACCTCCAGTCCTTCTGACTTCAAATCTTCGGCATAGGCGAACAGGCGTTGCTCGTCGTAGTAGCCACGATAGCTGGCGCAACCGATGATCGGGTAGCACCATTCGTAAAGCCGGGTCGAGAATTCGGGCGCCGCAAACAGGTTCTGGACCACGTAGGGACGGTCGAGCTCGACGTAACTGCCGTAACTGTCGTTTGCGGGTAGCTCGAGGCGTTCGATCGAAAAACGCCTTATTTCCTGCACCAGCACCAGTCGCTCGCGCAAATCGGCCTCAAGCGAGTCATCGGCGAGCAACGTGTCGATGTCAACACGTTGATTCATCACTGCCAGGTGTCCCCTCGCGCTATGCCAGTAATAGCCGATGTCGGCACAGCCACTCAGCAATAACAGTAAAGCAATCGAAATTATTATGCGCATACAGTATTCTCTCACACTGTCATTAACCGGGAAAAATCATGTTCATTTCCAGCCAGTTCGACGGTGGCAATATCGAGTGCCTCGATGCTAGCGATCCCAGCAACATCCTGCTCAAGATACGTGCCGACAACCAGTCGGATTTTTACCAGTGGTTTTATTTTCGCGCGGCAAACGTCAAGGACCTCGAGTGCAGGTACCTGCTTACCAATGCGGCTGGCGCGGCCTACAAAAAGGGCTGGGAGGGCTACCAGGCGGTTGCCAGCTACGACCGCGAATTCTGGTTTCGCGTCGAAACTACTTACGACGGCGAGAACCTGGTCATCGAACACAACAGTAGCGAGGACCAGGTCTACTTTGCCTACTTTGCGCCCTATTCGATGGAGCGCCACGCAGATTTACTCGCTTTTGCGCAAACCAGCGAACGCTGCCGGGCGGAGACACTGGGTGCAACACTGGACGGCCAGGCCATGGACTGCCTGCGCTTCGGGGAGCCCGGGGAGGGACGAAAAAGTATCTGGATGGTGGCACGCCAGCATCCGGGTGAAACCATGGCTGAATGGTGGATGGAAGGCCTGGTCAATCGTCTGGTTGACCACAGTGACCCGGTGGTTAACGCAATTCTGGACAAGGCGGTGATTTACCTGGTGCCGAATATGAATCCGGATGGCAGCCGCCGCGGCAATTTGCGCACCAACGCGGTGGGGTCGAACCTGAATCGTGAATGGGACGATCCCACCCCGGACAAGAGTCCCGAGGTGTTGTGCGTGCTTGAAAAGATCAGGCAAACCGGGCTCAGTTTTGGTCTCGACGTGCATGGCGACGAGGCGCTACCGTATAACTTTATCGCCGGTACCGAGGGCATTCCCGGTTGGAACCATGAACGCCAGCAGCAACTCGAACTGTTCAAGATGACGCTCGCGAACATTAACCCGGATTTCCAGGTCGAACATGGTTATCCGCCGAATTCGGGTGGTAACGCTAACATGAGCTATTGCTCGAACTCGCTCGCGGAACGCTTTGGTGTGCTCTTCATGACGCTGGAAATGCCGTTCAAGGATGCCAGCGTAACTCTGGACAGTATCCAGGGATGGAGTCCGGAGCGCTGCGGCCGTCTCGCGCATTCCTGCCTCGATGCCCTGCACCTGTGCTGGGACCAGGTGGTGAAATAACGTTTGGGCCCAATTCGCACGGAGAATAGGTATCTTGGTTAATCGCAGAAATTTTCTTAAGTCAGCTGCCGCCGGTTTGATCGGCAGTGCTCTTGTCAAATCGCCTGCAGCCCTGGCGAACCTGAAGCGTCCCGCTTTTGAGTTAACCGCGTCTAACGGCAGGTATAAATTCGGCCCGGGCCAGGCCATGGCCACGCAGGTCATGTTTTATAACGAGTCGATACCCGGGCCGGTCATCCGTATCCCGCAAGGCCAGGAATCGACGATCCGGTTTAAAAATGCGCTCGACGAACCGAGCTCCGTGCACTGGCACGGGCTGCGCATTGATAACGCGATGGACGGGGTGCCCGGCATGACCCAGGAGCCGGTGTTGCCGGGCGCAGCCTTCGACTACCGATTGACACCACCAGATGCCGGCAGCTACTGGTACCACACCCATCAGCGCTCCTGGGCGCAACTGGCCCTGGGCCTGGCCGGGATCCTGATTGTCGAAGAGGAATCACCACCGCTGGTGGACCAGGACCTGGTCCTGGCTATCGACGACTGGCGCCTCGACAAATGCATGACTGGTCGCACGGCGGGCGTCTCGGCAACGTCATCACCGTGAACGGTGAAACCGCCAAGACTTACCAGGTTGCCGCCGGTGAGCGCATCCGCCTGCGATTGCTCAATATCGCCAATGCACGCACCATGGACCTGTTATTCAACGAACCCGAAATCTCGGTCATTGCAATTGACGGTCAACCGGTCAAACCCTTTGTGCCCGAATCAGGCAGAATTTTACTGGCGCCGGGCCAGCGCACCGATGTAATCATCGACATGACTGCCGATCCCGGCGCACGTTCGCTGATCGAGGTCGTCATCGGTGAATACGCTTACGAGGTTGCAGGCTTTCAATATGATCAAACCCGGAAACGTGAGCAGACGCTGGATGCTCCGATCGCGCTCCCGGGCAACCCGCTGCAGCAAATTCGACTGCCGAATGAATTCATGCAGGTGCCGTTGGTGATGGAAGGTGGTGCCATGGGCGGCATGCGCAGCGCAACGTTTGAGGGCAAGGAAATGGGTATTCGCGAGCTCATCCAGTACCGTAAAATCTGGGCCATCAACGGCATCGCGGGCATGCCGGAAAAGCCGCTTTTCAGCGTCAGGCGCGGAACCGCGATCAGCCTTGACGTTAAAAACGAGAACAGCTGGCCGCACGCGATGCATATCCACGGGCACCATTTCATACATGATAAGGCGCCGGGTATCTGGCGCGATACCGTGCTGTTTTCACGCGGTGAGCAGGGGACGATGAAATTCGTCGCCGATAATCCAGGTAAGTGGTTAATCCACTGTCACATGGTCGAACACATGGCCGGCGGCATGGTGACCTGGTTCGAAGTAACGTAACGTCGCATTAACGCTCGGGAGATTTGTATTCATGTCGAAGATCAACATCCAGTTCACGCTGTTTTCCGCATTTTACTCGCCCCTCATTGTAACAATGGCGGGAGGATTTCTTAACCGGGAAGGTCTTGAGTATGAGTGGTCGGTTTCACCACCAGGAGTACCAGCGGTCGCTGCCATCATGGACGGGTCGGCCCAGGTGGTGCAGTCGGCACCGAGCCAGGCGTTCAACGCGATAGCTGAGGGCGAGTCTGATTATCCGCTCCATTTTGCCCAGATCAATGAAATGGATGGATTCTTTATCAGCGGTCGCGAGGCGGATGCCGGTTTTTCCTGGCACCAGCTGGAGGGTGCCGAGGTGGTCATGTTTGGTGGCGGTCAACCCAACGCGATGTTTCGCTACGCCTGCCATCGCGCCGGTATCGACTATGACAAAATCCACGCGATTACGCCCGGCGGAGCGGATGAAATCGATCAGGCTTTTCGCGCTGGCGAAGGCCAGTATGTGCAACAGCAGGGACCCTACCCGCAGCAACTTGCAGATGAGGGGATCGGCAATATCGTCGCACAGGTGGGGCCGCTGATTGGGCCCTGTGCCTTTTCGAGCCTGGCTGCCTCGCGCGAATGGCTGGATAGCGAGGAGGCGCGCGCCTTTACGCGCGCCTATGCCAGTGCCCGGCAGTACCTGAACCAAACCCCGGCTGCTGAAGTCGCAGCTCTCGAGCAATCCTATTTTCCCGCTACCAGTGCGGCCGCACTGGAGCAATGTATTGCCAGCTATCAGCAACTGGGGTGCTGGACGCCACATGTCGAGATAACAAAACCGGCATTCGAAGTTACACTCGATGTGTTTAGCTATACCGGCGGTATTTCCGAGCGCTATCCCTACGAACTCGTCTGTGCCCTGCCACCTTCAAACCCGGCATAGGCTCATGGCCATGGATAAAAAATCGATTATCGCCGACCTGCTTTCCGATACCGGGTACTGTCACCTGGATAATGCCGGTGCCGCACTGATGCCGCGCTGCGTGCTGGAGACCCAGATCGAGCATCTCGAACTCGAGGCGTCCGTCGGCGGTTACGAGGCGGAGCGACGCAAGCATGAGCAAATCGAGGGGGTTTACGATTCGGTTGCGCGCCTGATCAATTGCCAGCGCGACGAAGTCGCGATTGTTGAAAATGCAACGGTCGGATGGATGATGGCGTTTTACTCGATCCCTTTCGAGGCAGGTGACCGTATCTTAACGGCCGAAGCCGAGTATGCCTCGAACTACCTCGCTTACCTGCAGGCGGCTAGGGATAAGGGTGTTGTCGTCGAGACCATTCCCTCCACGGCTGACGGTGAGGTATGCGTTGAGTCGCTCGAGAACATGATCGACGAGCGGGTAACACTGATCTCGGTAACCCATGTACCGACCAACGGCGGTCTCGTCAACCCGGTCGAGGCGATCGGCAAGGTCGCGAAGCAACACGGTATTCTGTATCTTGTGGATGCCTGCCAGTCAGCCGGCCAGATGCCACTCGATGTCAATGCGATAAACTGTGATTTTCTCAGTGCCACCGGGCGCAAGTTTTTGCGCGGGCCGCGGGGGGTTGGTTTTGTTTTCGTCAGTAAGCCTGTGCTGGCATCACTGCACCCGCCAGTGGTCGATCTTTTTTCCGCAACCTGGATCGATGCCGATCACTATGAGTTGCGTCAGGATGCCAGGCGTTTTGAAAACTGGGAAAGCAATTATGCAGCCAAGCTGGGTCTCGGCAGTGCGATTGAATATGCATTGGACATCGGTCTCGATAACATCGAAGCGGAAGTCTCGCGACTGGCAGATATACTGCGGGGGATGCTGGCCGAAGTTCCCGGCGTCAGCGTGCATGACATTGGCAAGCGCAAATGCGGGATCGTAACTTTTTCCGTTGCTGGCATTGCTGCTACCGACGTTGAGGTTCGACTCAGGGAAAACAACGTGCAGGTCAGCGTGAGTTCGCCGGTCAGCACCCTGATAGACGCAACCCGCAGAAAGCTGCCCGACCTGGTGCGCAGCTCCGTGCATTACTACAACCGGGAAGCGGAGCTGGAAGCGCTGGTCAAGGTTATAAAGTCGATGTAAAGGTGCGTCAATTCTGTGGCATCGGGGCTTGCCTAGATCTCTTGAACCACGTTGGCCAGCATCTCGCGCACCTGGCCTGCGACGGCTTTCAGGTCATCGTTTTCGATCGCCTGCATCGAGGATACCGGGTCAACGGCGCTAACCTGAACACCACCCTCGACCGCGCGTAGTATCACGTTGCAGGGAAGCATCGCCCCGATTTTTGGTTCCATACCTATCGCCTGGTGCGCCATCTGCGGATTACAGGCACCGAGTATGCGGTAGGATTCCATGTCGATATCGAGTTTTTTCTTCATCGTCGCTTTTACGTCGATTTCGGTAAGAACGCCGAATCCGTGCGCCGCCAGGGCATTACGCGTCCTGGCATCGACGTCATCAAAATCTGAACTCTCGATGAGTCGGTCGATTGTGTAGCTCATGATAGCAATACCTCCGTGGTTTTGGGCCAGGGTATCTGGGTGCCCAAACGGAGAAAATACGCTATCCCGGGGTTGTAATCCAGTGCTACTGGATATAAGCGCCTAGTGCTGTGTTTTGGTCATGATGGTGTGGATGGCTCGATCAAACACCGACGCAGATTCGATGCGCTTGACGCGGCCTTCCTTGAGTTCTGTCGCAAAATTAGTCATGGTCATGTTTCTGACCTTGTGACCCTGGCGATTGACGAAGACGAAGTTACCCGTGACATTACTTTTCCAGGACAGGCGCGCCGCCAGGATTTTTGATTGCGACTCGGCAAATTCCACCCAGTCGCCAATTTCCAGTGCCCTGGCCTGCTCCAGGAAGTCTTCACCTTCGTCCTCCTGCTCAAACAGATCCTCGTCATCGGAGGCGAGCACGATTTCTTCATCTATCGCGATTTCACCCTGCTTGACTCCGGCGGCGAACTTATTGAGGTCGTCGATGACATCAGTAGTTGAGGCCGTCGAGATAATGGTGATGGAGTCATCGTCAATCTCGTTTTCAACGACCTCGATTTCACCGGTGTCGTTCTCGGAGAATTCGAAATCGGGCGCTTCCGCGGTATCGATACCCTGCGATTTGGCGAATGCGTCGGCGCCGCTATCTTCCGGCCAGACGGTCTGATCGTCGACGCGGGTGACAATATTCTTCGATGTCTGCTTGACGATCTTGGCATGTTCCTGGGCCAGCATCTGAAATATCCGGTTC
>CALZHS010000201.1 GCA_945787265.1 uncultured Gammaproteobacteria bacterium
GCGTCACGGCCGGTCAACATCTTGCCGCTTAACAGCAGCGTATCGCCCGGTTTCCAGGTCTTGACGTCGGCGCGGGTAACGTTGTCGAGGTTGACCCGCTTGACGTTGTCACCAGTTTCGCGGGTGACTTCGGGCCAGTCCTCGAGCTTTGGCGCTTCGAGCCGGGCAGGCCCGCTGCCGTCGAGCGTGAAATGGGTATGGCGGGTCGCCGCGCAGTTGGGAATAATTGCGACCGCCTTGTTGGCCGCGTGCGACGGGTAGTCCCTGACCTTGACGTCCATCACCGTGGTCAGACCACCGAGGCCCTGGGCGCCGATACCGAGACGATTTACCTTCTCGTATAACTCGAGGCGCAATTCCTCGGCGCGGTTAGTCGCGCCACGTGCCTGCAGATCATGGATATCGATCGGCTCCAGCAAGGCTTCCTTGGCGAGTATCATCGCTTTCTCTGCGGTACCGCCGATACCGATGCCGAGCATCCCCGGCGGACACCAGCCGGCACCCATCTGCGGCACCATGTTGAGCACCCAGTCGACCACCGAGTCGGACGGATTCAGCATCGCGAACTTTGACTTGGCCTCGCTACCACCGCCCTTGGCGGCGACGTGCACTTCGACCGTATCGCCCGGCACGATCTCGTAGTGAATCACGCCGGGGGTATTATCACCGGTGTTGCTGCGACTGCCGTCGGGATCGTCCAGAATCGATGCGCGCAGCACGTTGTCCGGATTCAGATAGGCGCGGCGAATACCCTCGTTGCACATGTCGCTAACCGACATATCGGCGTCCCACTGCACCTGCATACCGACGCGCAGGAATACGGTCACAATACCGGTATCCTGGCAGATGGGGCGGTGCCCCATCGCGCACATGCGCGAGTTGATCAGGATCTGCGCGATGGCGTCACGCGCCGCGGGATTTTCCTCGCGCTGGTAGGCTTCATCCATGGCGCGGATGAAATCGAGCGGATGGAAGTAGGAAATGTACTGCAGTGCATCGGCGATGCTTTCGATCAGGTCGGCTTGCTTGATGACGGTCATAACGATGATGCCAAGTCTGAGGATTGCGCTATTTTAACTGCTTCGAGGGCAAAGAACATAGCCGGCATATACTTGAATACCGTCATCCCGCGAATCGATAGTAAGCCAACCCGGGGGACCGCTCTCAAAAGACGCTCCCGCGGGTTGGCCTCGATATCTAAAAAGGCCAGACGATCAGGATCATGGGGATCGAGACCGCGATAACGATCACTTCGAGCGGCAATCCCATGCGCCAGTAATCACCAAAGCGATAGCCTCCAGGGCCCATGATCAACGTATTATTCTTATGCCCAATCGGGGTCAGGAAAGCGCAGGAGGCGGCAATGGCGACCGCCATCAGAAATGGATCCGGGTTCACGCTGAGGCGATTGGCAATATCGATTCCAATCGGCGCCGCAATAACCGTGGTCGCGGTATTGTTGAGCACATCGGACAAGGTCATCGTAACGACCATTAACAGCGTAAGCACGATCACCGGCCCGTAGCCCTCGGCAAAATCGATGATTTGCTGGGCGATTAACGCGGTTCCACCCGAGGCTTCGAGAGCGGAACCAATCGGAATCATCGAGCCCAGCAGCACGATGACCGGCCATTCGATCGAGGTATAAAGTTCCTTTAGCGGCACGATGTTAAATCCCACCATGACCATGCACACCAGCGCCAATGCTTCAGGTAGATGCATGATACCGGAGGTTGCCGCGGCGATGGCAAGCGCAAAGCTCGCCACCGCGATCCAGGCCTTGTGGCGTTGCACGACCTGCAGGTCACGCGCTTCTAATGGCAGGCACCCCAGCCACCTGACGATATCGTCCAGACGTTCGCTGGGCCCGAGCAGCAACAGCACGTCGCCCGCACGCGTCTCGAGCTTGCGCACCCGTTCGCGGAAGGTCCTGCCCCGGCGCGATACGCCGAGCAGCGTAATGCCGTGTCGATACAGCAGTCGCAGGCTGAACGCGCTGCGGCCCTCGATACGGGCATTTTCGGGCACGACGGCTTCTACCAGGGTCAAACCTTCGGCAGCCTGGCCGATATATTTTTCGCTGCCAACGTACTCGAGCTTGAAGGCACCCACGAAGGCATCGATGTGCTCCGCGTCGGCCTCGATCACGAGGATATCTCCCTTGCGAATTTCCTCGAGCCGCGCACGCCCGGGCAATCGTTTACCCTTGCGCACCAGGCCAACGATCGCGACATCCGCCTCATCCGCCTCGTCGTCCAGATCGCGCACGCGTCGACCAATAACGCTCGAATTTTCCGAGACACGGACCTCGGCCACATAGTCCTGGTGCGGTAGTGGAAACTCGGAACTGCTTTCGTCGCTGTCGGCATCCGGGATCAGCCGCCAGCCGACAAGGACAATAAATATTACGCCGGCCAGGGCCGTTACCGCTCCCACTGGTGAAAAATCGAACATGCCGAAGGGCTCGCCTAACGCGGTTTCCCGGAAGCTCGCAATGATGATATTGGGTGGGGTACCGATCAGCGTAATCATGCCACCGAGAATCGACGCAAACGACAGCGGCATCAGGCTCAAGCGGGCGCTGCGTTTGGCTTTCTTCGCTGCCTGCATGTCAATCGGCATCAACAGCGCGAGCGCGGCGACATTGTTCATCACTGCAGACAGTACCGCTGATACGCCCGACATGATACTGATATGAAGGTATAGCGAGCGCCCACCCTCCACCACGTGCCGGGCGATCAGCTCGATTGCACCCGAGTTCGACAAGCCACGGCTTACAACTAATACCAGCGCGATGATGACCGTCGCATGGTGACCGAACCCCGAGAAGGCTTCTTCCTGTGGCACGACACCGATCACGATCGCCACCACGAGCGCCCCGAACGCCACCAGGTCGTAACGGACCTTGCCCCATACCAGCAGCCCGAATACGATTCCGAGCAGGCAAAACAGGATGGTCTGGTCGGATATCACTCCCATTGGAAAATCCGCGCGCCAATCAGCAACAGGATTACGCTCGACACACTGAGCACCAGCAGGTGATCCGAGATCTGCACGATGCCGGCACCGTCGATCATGATTTCACGCGCCGCGTCGGTGACGTGGGTAAGCGGCAGGATCAATGCAAATTTCTGCATCCACGGGTGCGCCCCTTCGAGCGAGAACCAGACGCCTGACAGGAACATCATCGGCCAGCTCAACAGGTTCAAGACACCGTTGGCGACCTCCTCGGTCGAGATACGGGCCGCGACCACCAGCCCACAGCAAATTAAATTGATACAGCCCAGCGTAAAAACCAGGAACAGGTTGAAATAGGAACCCAGCATTCGAAAACCGACAAAATAATCCATGCAGATAAATATCACGGTATTAACCACTACCAGCAGCCATAATCGTGACAGAATCTGGGCGCTTAGGAATTCCATCGCCGTGACCGGGGTTGCGCGCAGGCGCTTGAGCACGCCGAATTTACGGTAGCGTACGATGACGTAGCCGATACCGAACAGGGCACCCCACATGATATTCATCGCGATTACGCCCGGAATAACCCAGTCGATATAACGGATTTCATCGCCCTCGACCAGGGTTTTCCGCAACGACTCGGCAGAATCGGCATAGGCTGCAATCAAAAGCTTCTCCACGATATAACCGTTGGGCGAGGTCTGGTTTATCCAGTATCGATTAGTGTTCGGATCGAACAGCATATCGATCTGGTGACGTTCCACTTTTTGCAGGTTGGTTTCGACCTCGTCCAGCTCGATGAAGTTGATGTAGCGTGTCTCTTTAAAAGCTGCCGCAGCCGCCAACGTGCTGCCCGGGATCAAACCGACCTTGAATTTTTCCGGGTTATCCTCGGAAAAAGCGTAGGCGAAGACGAAGATAATCAGGATCGGTAACAAAACGCTCCAGGCAAGCGCCGAACGATCGCGGATGAACTCCAGGTTGCGAGCGACAAAAAGCGCGTAAATTCGATTCCACATCAGGCGCGCAGTTCCTTACCGGTCAATTCGAGGAACAGGTCCTCGAGATCACGCGCCCGGATACGCAGTCGATCAAGCGGGATATCAAAATGCAGCAGGTGTTCGATTGTCTGGTTGACATCGCCGGTAACGATATGCGCGCTGCCATTGCGATAAACTGCCTCGAATTCCCTTTCACCAATTTCTTGCGGGATGTCGCCGGCGTGGATCTGCACCACGACATCGTCAAAGTGCGCCGCCAGCAATGCATCCGGTGCGTCGTGCGCGATAATTCGACCATGATCCATGATCGCGATTTCATCACAAAGCTCGTAGGCTTCTTCCATGTAGTGCGTGGTTAACAGGATAGTCGAACCCTGCTCCTTGATCAGCTGCACCTCCTTCCAGAGGTTACGACGCGATTGAGGATCGAGGCCCGTAGTGGGCTCATCCAGGAACAGGATCCTGGGTTTGTTAATCAACGCAATCGCCAGCAGCAGGCGCTGCTTTTGTCCACCCGAAAGCTTACGCGTATCCTGACCAAGAAATTCATGCAGCGCGTAGCGCTCGGCGAGTTCATCGATGCTCGCGGTATTCGGATAAAAGCGGCTGAACTGCACCATGATTTCGCGCACCGTGATATGTTCCTGCAGCGCGGTGGTTTGAAACATGATGCCGGCCTCGTTGCGAAACCGCTGGCCGAGCGGCTCCCCGAGGTAGCGTATTTTACCG
>CALZHS010000202.1 GCA_945787265.1 uncultured Gammaproteobacteria bacterium
ACTGCGTTTGGCGGCCGAACCCTTTTGGGTCTCGGTGGTAGCCGCCTTGGCGAGTTTCTTGCTGTCGGCTTCGATCTTGCTTTCAACCCTGGTGGTCTGACGCTGCGTTAATTCATTTGTTTTGATGGTGCGATTGAGGGTATCTGTTTTGATACCGCCGCTGGTTCTTTGCGCGCTCGAGGTCAGCAGGTCGCTGGCAGTCGCGACCTTGACCTCCTGCTTACCGCTGGTCTGTTGCGGCAGCTTGACGACATCGTCAAGTGCAAAGGCCTCGCGGAGGTCTTTGAGATCATCGCTTAACGCGATCAGGCCCGCGTTCTTGGCGACTTCACGCGCGTCGGGTTTTTTTACTTCCTTCTTTTTCTCGGGTTCCTTTTTCTTTACTTCCTTGGGCTTTTCCTTCTTTTTCTCGGGCTCCTTTTTCTTTACTTCCTTGGGTTTTTCCTTTTTTGGGGGAGGCGGTTTAACCGGAGGTGGCGGCTTAACCTTTTGCTTTTCCAGGATCAGCTTCGCAAGGCGCGGTGAAACATCGACCAGGTTCTTCTGCACCACTTCCGGCAGCTTGATCGTATTCAACATCACGCCGGCGCCGAGGAACAGCAGCAGCATAATAATCATTAGCCGGCGAAAACTGCGATCTTCCTGGTGGTCTACCCAGGGCAGGTTCGGTTCGGATATGGCCACTGCCTTCGCCATCAGCTGTCTGTTACCTTCTGGTTAACGGCGAATGAAATATTGGTATATTGAGCGCCAGCACAGGTCAGCATGATCTTTTTCAGCAGCAGGTATGGAATCTCCTGGTCACCCATAATGGTAACGCCCTGCTTGTCGGTGATGTCCTTGACCGTTGTCGAGGCCAGCCGTAATGCATTAAACAGGGGCTTGATCGAGTTACGATCACCTTTGAGTGCATCCTTGACCGTGACAATGGCTTTTCCCTGCAGGCGTATGACACGTTCGTCGACCGCAATAACCAGGTTGCGGGAAGGCAATTTCTCAGCCGCGGCCTCGGGTCACGTAATGTTTTTGGTCGAGGGTAAAACCTGGGTGCTGGTTGCGTTGACCAGCAGGAAAAAAACCAGGATCGTAAATATATCCATCAAAGACACCATGTTTAACATGGCGTTTCGCTTTTGCCCACGAGCGTGGTGCTGATTCATGCGTTTGGCGCGTCTGGATAATTTCATTTCATCAGGATCCTGTTATCACCTGGCCGCGTCGCCAATCGATATATCGGGGAACAGCTCGGCAAAAACCCATTCGCCATCAACTTCTGCGCGGTACGAACGCGAACTGTCCATTGCCTTGATCAGGTCGTCGTAACGGGTTTGTTGCTCGGCCAGGATCGTGATATTGGTGTGCTCCGGGATCCGTGCTTTTACCTGCTTAAGGGTTTGCTTCAGTTTCGAGAAATTATGCTCCTTGCCTTTGGACGGTATGCGTTGAATCAGGCCCAGGCGGTTGTCGGAGAGCACCAGCATATTTTTGCGAATCGTGATGCGCAGTTCATAAGGGGGCTTTTTTGGCTGCTTGGTATCCTGTCCGCCCGGTGGGGGCAGGTTTAAATCCAGTATCGTGATATGGCTGAACACTGCCGTCATCAATAAGAAAGGCACCAGCACCACCATCAGGTTCATGAAGGCAGTAATGTTCAGCTCGACAGCCGGATGCTTGCGTCGATGTACCCGTTTTGACATTGGTAGTGCCTACTCGGCGCTATTTTTAACGCGAGATAAATGATTGACGAACTTGACGACAGTCATCTCGAGGCTGTCGACGATTTCGGTCGTCTTGGTTTGTAGTACCGTGTAGAAGAACAATAGCGGGATCGCGACGATGAGTCCGAACGCGGTGGTATTCATGGCGACCGATATACTGGTTGACAGTATCTCCGCTTTCATCGACGGGTCGACCTGGGCGACCGCGGTAAATGCCTTGATCAAGCCGATAATCGTTCCCAGCAGCCCGAGCAGGGTCGCTATATTGGCAAACATTGCCAGGTAGTGGGTGCGCTTTTCGAGGCGTGGAATTGCTTCCATGATGCTCTCATCCATTGCCGATTCGAAGTCATCCCTGCGGCGCGCAGATTTGTAATGCTCGATGCCCTGCAGCAGAATTCGGCTAACCGTGGCGCTTGATTTTCGAGCGAGTTCGCTGGCGTTGTTTACATCACCTTTTGCCACCAGTGGCATCAGCTTGGCAATCATGTGGCGATTTTTCGTTTTTGCAACGGTAAGATGCAACCAGCGCTCTATCGTGATCGCCAGGCCGATAGCCAGAACGATCAGAATAGGGTACATGAAAGGTCCACCGTCCTGGAAAAACCTGATTACTGTAACGATTATTTCATTCATTGCGAGAGTCTCCGCGGTCTCTGGTCAACTGCTGGATCATTCCAGTTTTGCCTTTGAAAATATGGCGTCGTGATAGTGAATCTGTCGTTTGAAAGCTGCCCGCTCGATGGGCGTCAGTTTCTGGTCCATAATACTGATGATCGGAGGCGACGAAATCTCGAAACGTTCAACCGATTTCCATGGAACAATATATAAAACCCTGGGCAATTCCTTGTTTCCCGTTATCTCGGTGCCTTCCATTTGCAGTCTTTCTTGAGCAGTACTTGAAATAGCAAATATTAGGAAAAATGCGAGCGAAAGTTTTCTCATTTGGCTATCCCTTTGATTTGGTAGTGCCTGATTTAAGGCGTCGTTGAATGTCGACGATCCAGTTGGCTACCTGGGTATCTTGCTGGCTGACCAGGGACTGGTACTTCTGGTAATGTCGCAATGCCTGTTCGAGATCCTGCAGGTAAATATCAAACAGAATACCGAGGTTCAGATGGGCAGAGGCGTAACCTGAATCAATCGCGATTGCGCGTTGATAGCGATCGCGAGCCTCGTTAAATTCTCCCCTTTGACGCTGTAGCACACCCAGGTGGTTATGGGCAACCGCATCTTTGTTGTCACGCGCGATAGCCTGCTTGAAAGCCTGTTCGGCCAGGTCCAGTTCCTGCAGTTTGAAATAAGCCAGTCCGAGGTTAGTGAACACGTAGGGCTTGTCGGGGGCATCGTTGCTGACCTGCACCAGCAGTTCTACCGCTTGCGTAGTTTTGCCGCTTTTAAGCGTAGCTACCGCGTCTTCATAAAATTGCTGATAGAAATCAACCACCTCTGTTTCTGTGGCCGTTTCATCGGTCGCTGGCGCCGCCGCTACTTCGGGTTTCGGAAGCGTTGCCTTGTCGGGGCCGCTCTGGCAGGCCCCGAGCAGCAATGCGGCAAGTAAAACTGTGGTTATGTTATTGAATTTCAACATAATTATCGGTGCTCTCTGCGCGGGCATAGCGAAACGGCATCAGTTCGCCCAGGACCTTTAAGCTCTTCTTCGTGGGTTCATCGAAAGTGCCGGCCGGGATGCGCTTGAAGTTGGCCAGGTGGATATCGATCGCCTTCTCCTCGAAAGGATAGGCCTGTTCTTCCAGTAACAATTCGTACTCTTCGAGTTGCTCTTCATCGAGGCCTTTCGGTCGCTGCGAATCCATCAGCGATCTGGCGAAATCATGGTAGATTTCGGCAATCTGGAACGTGGCTTCGGTAGTTACCTCCTGCACCTGGTATTTCATTGCCTTGCTGTAGGCATCAATCGTTTGTTGCATCAGCTTTTTCTTTTTGCCGAGGCTGGTTTTCAAGGGTATCGTCAGCTTCGATTTTTTATAGGATCGATGCAGTGGCTGGATCAATTCCAGGCTGGCGTTAGCGGCCAGGTATTTGCTGCGCGCACTGCGTTCCGACTTCGCGGCTGCATCCGCCTTGATAATTTCATTCAACCAGTAATTGCGGTTCCTGGTATCGTTCCTGGCACGATACGACTCGGCGATTTTATGACGCAGTTCTATCGAGCGTTCCAGCGGGTAGGGATAAATCTTGACGTACTTCTTGTAGATTGCGATCGCCTGGTCGGGCTGGCCGTCCTGCTGGTAGAGTTCGGCGGCACGCCACATCAGGTCGCGCTTGCGCTCGGCCGTGCCGGGAAGATTCGATAACGCGAGTATTTCCCGGGCCGCCTGGGACTGGTTGCCATTTTTACTGTATGCCAGGGCAAGTTTCTCGGTGACACCGTCGGTGAATTTTTTATCGCCCGGGTATCTCTTGCGAAAGGCTTCCAGTTGCGCAATTGTGGTTGACCAGTCTTCGAGTTGTATGTACGCGGTTGCAGCATCGTAGTCGGCGACGATGCGCGTTGGAGATTCCGGTATCACCTGGCCAAGCCGGGTGAAGGTTTGTGCTGCGAGCAGGTGATTCCCGGCATCACGTGCAATTTCACCCTGTTTGTAAATACTCGCGGCAATTTGCTCACGCACTGCTTTCCGCTTTTTGTCCTGTTTCGGCATAAAAGTCAGCAGCGTGAGATAGGATTGTTCGGCCGCGGCGTAATCCGCCGTTGAAAATTGCGCATCGGACAGTATTGTCCACGCGGTTTGCTTGGTTGGTTTGTCCACGCGCTGGTTTTCAATCAGGCGTTTTGCCGACGCGATCGCGTCTGGATAGTCCTTCCACTTGTAGAACTGCTGTGCGGTCTGGAGTTCAACCGCCGCTAAGCGGGGATCATCGGGATAAGTCGTGGTAAAGCGAACCGCCGATTTGATGCGTTTGCGCCGCAATGCGGGAATGTCACTTGCGTTGGTCGTCTTGAACAGCGCATCAAACGCGATCAGGGCCGCGTAGCCTGCCTCGGCGCTGTCCTTGTGCGGCGCGTAGTTGTACGCAGTCTTCTGGTACTCGTCGATTGCCTGCGGATACTGACCCGCATCGTACAGGCTTTCGGCAAGCAGAAAATTCATCCGCGGCGCGCCCGGATCGTTCGGAAAGGATTTGAGAAAGCGCCGATACCAGTCGGCCGTAATCCCATAGTCTTTCGCTTTCTTGCTGGCCCGCGCCAGTGCGTGAAAATGGTTAGCCAGCTCGGTCATGTGCAAGACCAGGGTCTTGGTCAGGGTTTGCTGGGTCTCCGGTTCCTGCAGCGCCCAGTATTCGCCGTTTACGTCGTAGCGGTTAACAAAGGCGATCTTTTCCTTCAGCACCAGGTCCGAGTACCCGGCTTGCTGGAAGGTTTCGATCGCGCGCTGGTGGAAATGCGGGGTATGCGACGAGTAGGGGTATTGCTTGGTGTAGGCCAGGAACAGGTCCGAACCATCGATGATACGCTTTTTGTCGAGGTAAAGTTCGCCCAGCCGCAGGTAAAGCAGGGGCTCGTAGTTACGCTTTCCGGTCTCGTTGAAGTATTGTGCAATAAAGTATTTTTCCTCCTGGTAGGAAAAGCTGAGCGAGATGACGCGCACGACATCTTCGAGCAGTTCCTGGTCTGCTCGCGGCAGCGTCGGGTTGAAACCGATTTCGCGGACCTTATCCTGTTCGAAATTGACGTCGAGTAAACGCGTGTAGCTGGCAAGGGCATCGCGATAGCGACTTTGCTTGAACTGCGTCCATCCGTATTTATAAAGCGCTTTTTCGAAAAACAGCGAATCCGGATGATCGGTTACGACCTTGTGATAAGCCTGTTCCGCAGCCTGGTACTCCCGCTGCACGAACAGGTTCTCACCACGACGGAACTGGACCTCGTCCATGTATTGTGAATCGGGGTACTCGCGCGCTATGCGATCCAGCGCGGCTATCGATTTTTCTGATTCGGATTCGAGCGCGTAGGCGCGCGACAGCTGGTAAAGCACCATATCGTTATTCGGGCGCAGCGGGTATTTCCTGAGATAGGCCTCGTAAATCCCGATTGCCCGTGCCGCTTCGCCAATGCCCTGCTGCTGGGTCGCCTCGTCATCGGATATCCGGTTGTCGAGACTCGATTCCAGTTCGAGATCGGCCAGGCGCCGCAACTCGTCGCCGGTGCCGCCGCCGTCGGCGGTTATCTCAACCAGGGATCGAAAACTGTCAATGACCTGCTGACGATCGACCTTGAAGCTCGCCTGCGGCTCGAGTTCCGCGGTCTCCAGCACGGGCGGCAGTTCCTCGAGATCGCCGATTGTCGGGCCGAAATCGGACCCACCTGAGCCGCAGGCAACAAGTGTCGCGGTGAGCATCATGATGGGCAGGCGATGTGACAGGCTTTTAATCATTGTTCTGCCGCCATCCGGTCGAAAATCTTGGCCAGTTCAAAACGCGCATTAAGACGTAACTGAACGATATGCTGTTGCTGTTGACGAATGGCGTCAATTGCCATTTGATTGATGAGTTGCTCCTGTGACGACAACAGGGTCGAGACCTTGCTGCGCAATTGACTGATTCGCTCTGTCTGGCCGCTGATGCGCCCCTCGAACAGACCGAACTCGAGGTCAGTGCGCTCGGTGATCCTGCGCAGTCCATCGACCCGTTGCTCGGATTCCGCCAGTGCACGATCAAGCAGTATCAGCTGTTTTTTCGTTTTCCAGAATCTTACCGGAAAGTCGGTCTCCAGCTCGTAGCGCAGCAGTCCGGATAACAGGCGGAACATATCCTGCTGGTAGGCCGTATTACGTTCCGGAGCAACCTTGTCGATAGACACGGCAACACGCTGCAGTCTCGACAGCTGCTCCTGCTCATCGGGATTCGCCAGGGCCTCGAAGTCCTGTTGCTGCTCGATTGCGTTCACCCGGACTGCAAACTGCTGCCTTTGCTCACGCAGCAGCTCGAGCCGATCGAAACTGCTGGATTGTTGCAGTAACGGTAACTTGTTTTCAAATCCACGGCGACGCTCCGACAGCATCAGCTCCAGTGCGGGGAAGTTATTGCCCCAGAATCGAAGCGAGTTACGAATATCGAGCAATTCCTGGTAGCGTTTTATTTCGCGTTGAAACTCGGTCGAAGCGAGCAGCAGGTGTAATTGCGGGGTAACGTCGGAACTTGGCGGTAGTCGTTGCAGGCTGCTGCGATCGTAGAGAATGGCGTTCTCTCGCAGCGCTGCAATTAATCCGTCATTTTCGATCGAACTGATCGCGTCATCGAGCAACTGCAGTTGCAAATCAAATTGTTTCGCGGCAATTTCGTAATGACGTACCGCAAGCCCTTCCTCGCCTGACTCGGCGTAATTGGCAGGAATCGCCAGGATCGCTTCCTGTGTCGCTGCATCTACCGCGTTGCGCTGCAGCAGCACCTGCCAGGGTATCATGGCCTTGTCAAATTTGCCGAGTCGAAGCCGGCTCGGCCAGCTCCATGCGCAGTTGTTTAAGCCCGAGAGAAAGATTTGCGCGATCGCGCAGGGCATTCAGCTCGGGTGAACGGGTTTCCATCTGGCCGATCTTTTCGAGCAGGTTCTTGCCGGATTCGTAGCGATCGTCTTCGATGAGCGTAACCGCCAGGTTGTAGCGTGCGTAGATCTTCCAGATCGATTTCGAGTTGATCTGGTTGCTGAGATCGGCGGCCTCTTCATACTGGCGGTTGCCAAGATAAAGGTTGGTCAGCAGGTATCTTTTTTCAGACTCTACACTACCCGGTAAGCGGTCGTTAATGCGTGATAGCAGGTCGAGCGCGGGTTCGTAGTAACCCTGTTCGTAGCGCAGCCGCGCCAGGTTGAACCAGATCCGGTTTTGAATCGAGTCCGAAACCTCGGCGCTCAGCAGCTGGGCAAACAGGTCACGGGATTCTTCGTATAGCCCGTACCCGTAGTACAGATCTGCAAGTAACAGGTTGGCCTCATTGACCTGGCTGCGGGTGCGCGGTCTTTCCGCGGCTACCATCAGCTGGGTAATTGCCGCCAGCCTGCTGTCCTGGAAGAACTGGTACAGTGCGCGACCGTAGTCGAGATCCTCGACCCTGTGTTCAGCCGTTTGTACCGCGATAACCGGGCTGCAGGCACAGCCCAACAGTAGCCCGTAGAGTGAGCGGCGAATGCCGCGCGTTACGTGCCCCAGGAATTGTTGATGGCGCTTATTCCCAGACACGCACATCGAATTGAGGTTGTTCCTTACCGGTATCATCAGCAATCATGAATTCCACGAACTGGGGTTCGGTTGTCTTTTCTATGACGATTGTTTCACCGAGGCGGTAATCGCGACCCTTGGGTCCGACCCCGGTAAAAATCAGGATAATTTCGTGTTCACCTGTCGGCAGGTTGCCGATGTAGAGACGCTGCACGCCACCGCGCTTGAGGGCCGCGAGTTCGCGCTCGGTATAAAGGTGATTGGCGATGTTCTTGTCGTCAATCTTCAGCTGGATCGAATCGAGGCTGAACAGTGCGCCGGCGTTCATCGACAGGAAGACACTGAACTGGGTGTTCGACGGGAACAGCAAGTCCTCTTCGAGGATAAACAGGTCCCGGTTCAGCGACAGCACTTCTTTTTTCAGGGCTTCGATATCGGCGTCGAGCGAGCCTTCCACGGACTCATCTTCATCAAGCGATTCTGCATTGGCCTCGGTCGATTCTTCCGCTTGTGGTACTTCGATCTCGCCTTCAATCAGTTCCGACGAGGTTTGCTGTGCCGAGACGGGCAGGGCAAGAAAAATGAGAGACAGGGTAATAAGACTAATATATTTCATAGGTCAGCTAATTTCTTTGGGGGCTATCCGCCGGTTTCGGGAGTTTCGAATCCGGACGAGTAATGAACCTTTCCTTCGCTATCGATAATAATGGCGTCGATGCCTTCCAGGGTTTCGATCAGGGCAA
Source organism: uncultured Gammaproteobacteria bacterium (assembly GCA_945787265.1). Lineage (GTDB taxonomy): Bacteria > Pseudomonadota > Gammaproteobacteria. The sequence goes on from CALZHS010000202.1 coordinate 8,641, forward strand.
TTCCGTCGATCGCACCCAGAATAAAAATAGTAGTAGATAAAGCGTCAGTTGTCAGGGCGTCGGGGCCGACAACGGTGGCGCTCCAGCTGGCCGTTGCGGAGCGACCCGTGGCGGGATTGATAATGTGGTGCACGCGGTTGCCATTATCGATAAAAAAACGCTCGTAATCACCCGACGTTGAAACCGCGGTTTCGCTGAGCGGCAGGCGTATCGCGATGCCCTCGGGATTGCGAGGGTGCTTGATGCCGATAATCCAGGGACGACCCTTGCGATCCCCGATGATACGGCTGTCACCACCCGCGCTTACCATGGCCTGGGCGATGCCGCACTGGCCGATAATATCGGCAGCGCGATCGACCGCGTAGCCCTTGGCGATGCCGCCGAGGTCGATACGCACCGCGTCGTTGCCAAACTGAATATTATCTTCAGAAATCATAATATGATGATAGTCGATAGCCGGCAGTTTCTCCGAGATAGATTCGTCGCTGGGTTGCTGGCGTTTGCGGTAATCGTAGGCATAGCCGACGCTGGCATAGGTGATATCGAACGCGCCTTTCGAAATCTCCGAGAAATGAAGCGATCTATTGACCAGGTGCATCATTTCATCGCTGATTGCGACCGGATTTGTCGCGGCATTGTTATTGATGTAGCTGATTTCGCTATCGTCTTTGTAGGTGCTCATCAAGTCTTCGATACGCCGCATTTCGGCGAAGACCTGTTCGCTGCACTCAATTGCACTCGCGGCCTCTTCATGCCATAGCTCCACCGACACCCGAGTACCCATGATGTCGCGCTGCTGTGTGTGCCATTGCGCATGCGCGGTCGAGCAGATGGGCAGCGACAGAATAAGAATCGATACCACACGGGCCGCGCGCAGCGGCAAGCGATCAGGTCTACCTACCCGGTAGTGGCGCATGGGAACTAATTCTTAAGGCTAGGGGGGGAGTATATTACCAAATGCGATGTAATCTTCCAGATTCGGGCCGAGGCCGTGGTTGGTGCCGAAGGCGGTGGTAAACGCGGAGGTATCGCCGGGTGTCACCTGTCCATTCAGCGCCATGTAGTTCAGCATCACCATGTTGACCAGGATGTTGACGTTGTTCGCCATCGGTGTTGCCGAGGTGACGACCGAGCCGTTGTCGCTCATGCGGCCGATCTGGCGGCGTAACTCGAGGTTGGGGTCGTTATTCCAGATAGGCACGTTTTTGGCCGGATCATAGGCGAGGAACCACGAACAGGCGGTGGACGAGTTGTCGCCGGTCCATTCGCCCTTGCCGCCGCCGCCGAGGCTAACCGCGGTCGGGTCGGCAACGCCGCTCGGATTGGCCGCGTCGAAGCCGGTACTGGTCGAATTGTCGGAATTGCCATTGCTGAACACCGAACCGTCGCTGAAAACGTAAACCATCAGCGGCTTGCCCAGGATTTGCGCGTATTCAAGGCAGGCGCCGATGCAGCGCCCGGCGCGCAGGTCGCGGTTTTCACCGACGATGCGATCGCCGGTATGGTAATCGTAACCGCCCATCGTGATGCAACCGCCGGCGGCGTAGCCGTTCATTACCATTTTCATGACCGACGCGGTCTTGCGGAACTCGCCATTGTTGAGCTCGGCGGCGGTGAAGATCGACTGGATATTGGTATCCAGCAGCGGGTCGACCGGCACGCCGGCGAAACGGTCGGTGATGTCGGCGGCCTTGAGGTAATTGCAGTTAATTAATTCCTTGATGTTGGCATCGTTCGCCAGCGCGGTATTGATTTCGGGCAAAGACAGTTTCTTGTGCGTCGCGCGCACCATTGACTCCATTACCACCGCGACGTCGCTGGCGCTCAGCACGTCGGTCAGGTCGCCGACATCGACCATGCCGGTGACGTCGCTGGGGCGGTCCACCTTGGTCGGGCGGAATTCTGGATTGATGTGCATCGCAGGCGCCATCGAGTTACCGCCGGAAACGCTGTTGCGCGAACCGATGATATCCACCACTTCGCCGCGCGCACCGGTCATGACCAGTCCGTACAGCGGGTTGTGCGGGTTATTGCCGGTATCGTTGTCCGAGCGAGCCGGGATTACGCAGCCGTCGATGCGGCCGGTTGCGATTGCGGTCGCCGCCTTTTCGCGGATGCCGTAAAGAAACGGGCTGTCGGCATGAAAAATCAGATTCAGCTCGCGGTTGGTGAAATCGTTGAGCGGAGTGCCGGCGTTGTCGACGCTGACGTTGAGCGTTGTCACGTTGGTGCTGTCCTGTCCCGGCAGCATGTCACCAGGCAGCCCCTGGCGGCCGTAACCCGCGGTTGACAGCGTATCCATCTGTCCGCCGCCCTGGCCGACCAGTACGTTGGATCCGGCGAAGTTGGCACCGCCGGCGAGGTCGAAACAGATGAAGGGTACCGCACCACCGGCTCCGGAAGGCACTAGCGAGCAGCCGATGCTGGACTGCAGTTCCTGTAAATCCGGCGACACGTGCGCAAACGCAGGATTAGCGAGCAGGCTGCCGAACAGACCACTGGTCATGATCGTCGCACCGCCGGTCATCATGCCCTGGCGGATGAACTGACGGCGGGTTACCGGCCGTCCGTGATCCTCGAACAGCAGTGGCGCGTCGGGCGGCAGGTAAACCTTTTTTCTCTTTTTGATGATAACCATTTCTACAGTCCTATTGTACCAGCATGGCGGCGCTGCCGACGGCGGCGGCGCATACTGCTTTCACGATTTGTTTGGTGCGATCCGAGTCATTCGGTGCTGCGGCACAGGTTTGCGGTGCCGGCAGCGGACGCAGTCTGCAGCCCAGCATCTGGCTGATCAGGCTGTCGTATTCGTCTGCTATACCAACGACGACACCAAGATCCTGTTTGGTCTCGGCACCGAACATGGCGCGAACCTCGGCCGCATTCGGCTGCGTGGTCAGGTTGACCTCGGCCGCATTCGGCTGCGTGGTCAGGTTGCCAGGCGACAGGTCACTGATCACGTTCATCGCCGCGGCCAACAGCGGATCGATGACCGCGTTGCGGTTGGCGATCTGCTGCGGCGTCAATGCCGTGCCCATGTTAAGCTCGGTCGGCGAATAGTAGGGCGCGGTGGGCGGCTCGCCGAACGCGGTGCGCGAATCCTGGTTCATGACCAGGCCAGAGAAGAAACCCGGATTGGACTCGACCAGCGTGTTACACGAGGCCAGCGCCAGCTGCGCGACTGCCATCTGGTGCGACGGCAGGAATGCGTCGATCGATTCGACCGCCGGCAACTGCTGAAGGTAGCCGTCGTAAGTGGTCTCGACCGAAACGCTGCCCGTGTTGGGGAAGGTCGTATCGTCGTTGGTCGCAATGCCGGTCATCGCCGAGATCGTCGCCGCGATTTCCTCGAAGGTTCGCATGCCGATATCGGATACCACCGGCGTTGCAGGATCGGTCGGGGTCGCCGGCGGTGTCGGCGCGGCTTCGCTATACGGATTGATGCTGCCGCCGATCAATTCGAAGGTCAGGAAAAACTCGTCCGCGGCGGCGCTCTTCTCGAGCCCGATTATGGTGCCGATCGACGACAATTGCTGGCCCGTAGCCGGGTCGTAATCGTTCGTATTGATCGTAGTATCGATGTTGGCGAAAGCCTGTCCGGCCACCGCTTCCTTGCCGTTGATGCCGATGCGGATCCCTTTTACCGGGATACCGCCACCCGGCGGGGTCCAGTTCGAGTCGAGGTTGACGAAAGTCGGCGTGCTGAACAGGTAACCATAACTGTCGAACTGCGACACTTCCATGACGATGAAACTCTGCGGATCGTTCGGATCCTCGGCCGGATTCAGATGCTCGCCCACCCAGAACAGCAGGTAGAATTTCTGACCGACGCCGACGTCGAAGTTTTGCACGATTTGAGCCGGGGTCAGCGCGCGGTTGTGAATCGCAACCAGGCGCAGCTGGCCGTCCCAGTCGTTGAGTCCGCCGATATCGGCGCCGATGGTAAAGCCGAAGTTCTGATCCCAGACGACATTACCGATGGTGGTCGGGCCCGTTACCGGATCTGCGGCGTTGACCAGCTGGCCGTTAACGTAAACGGTACGGCCGTTGATCGGGTCGTAGTTGGCTACAACGTGCTGCAGGCTGGATTGCGCGATTTCCTCCATGCTGTCGCCGGTGGTCAGGAAGGGTTCACCATTGGCCTGCAGCGCGGACAAAGGCGCGCCCGGGTCGATGCGGTTGTAGTAGCGGTAATCGTACATTTCCTGGTCGAGGCCGAAATTGCGCGTCGAACCGCCGGAATAGGCGACGATATTGGCATTTTGCTGGGTCACGTTGGCCGGGATGACCCAGGCCTCGATCGAGTACTCGCCAGTTGTTTCGATAAAGTCCTTCAACTTGATGCTGTCGAAGTTGTTGGCGAAACCGTAACCGTTGCTCAGATCGAGGCCGTAGCCTCCGAGCCACTGGTAGGAACCGTTCAGGTTCAGCGTAATCGTTGGGTCGATACCGCTGGTATCGAAAGCCTGGTTGCCGCCGCCGCTCCTGAATTCCCAAAGCGCGATCAAGTTGGCCTCGTGGCGGTTGCCGCCGGAGGCGATGATGCCGTCAGCTAGCGTCAGCGCCGAACTGGTTTCGAGATCGTTAGAGATCTGGGTAGCCTGAATCGCGCCAGCGTAGTCCGCAATAGCGTCTTCCATGGTTTGCGCATCGCTCGCGCAATCGGTCCAGCAGTTATGCGCTTCCTGGCGCAGGCGCACCACGAAACGTGAAATGGCCGGGGTGTCGATATCCATTTTTGGCTTGGCCGCCTCGTAGGATGAATTCGGATCGTCGTTGGCAAAAAACGGCGCAATCGGCAGAGGCGTCGCGGTCTCCGTATGACAGCCCTGGCAGATGGCCACCAGGATCGGATGCACGGTGATGGCAAAATTGAAACCGTTTGGATTTGAAGCCGAAGTGGGTGGATCAAAGGCGGTGGCCGGGAACGACTTGGCGTCTCCAGGCGGCGTGATAGTCGGCGCCGTCAGCTGAATCTGGCGTCCCGAGGTTACGTTGGAATCGGAAGCCCAGTTAATAATCATTTGTTCGATGTTATCAGCGCAGGCCTGGCCGGCGCCGCCGCCGAGCCAGCAGTGATGGCCGGTGGCCGCCTTGGAGACGATTTGCGAGCTTGACGGATCGATCAGCGACACGTACCGGATCGCAACCGAGTAAGCCTGGTTCACATCCGTCTTGTCGACGAAGGTCGGTACCTGGTCGACGCCGTGGCACTGGCCGCAACGGTTGTCTTCCTGCAGGAATTGCCAGAAATTGATCTGGAACGAACGGATGTCGGCAGTACGCGCCGGCGGGCCCTGGTAGCCACCCGCGGTGTCACCCAGATTCGGGTTGGAAACCGTGCTCGCGCCGTCGCCGCAGGCAACCAGCAGTACTGCCAGGCCGGCTACCAGATTAAACTGAAACAGAGTACGTAGAGTAGCCATGGTCTTAATTCCCTTTGCAGTGCGCGGCCACATCGGTGAAGACTTCACGCAGGTTGTAGTTATAGGTGGTCTTGAAATCG
>CALZHS010000203.1 GCA_945787265.1 uncultured Gammaproteobacteria bacterium
CTTTACACTGACTGCCGATTGCGGAGGAAACTGCAATCCAGTCCGAAATCCATTCTCATGGCCTTTCAATCAGGAACGCAGGTAGGACGCGCCGTTGACATCGATGATGCAACCGGTCATGAATTCGGGCGCCTCGAAGGCAAGAAAACCGATGGTTTTACCGAGTTCTTCGGGTTGCGCGACCCGGCCGATACTGCTTTGATTGCGGATGCCGTCACCTTCCGGCGATGCCAGAACCGCTGCCGCCATTTCGGTTTCGACAAAGCCTGGGGCAACGGTATAAACAAACACCTTTTTCGGGCCCAGCGCCTGCGCCAGCGATTGGCCCATGGCATTCATGCCCGCTTTAGACGCGCCGTACCAGGGCATTAGCGGTTCGCCACGAAACGCCCCGCGCGAGGAAACATTGACGATGCGACCACCACCGCGGGCGATCATTTTCTGACCCGCCAGAAAACACAGGTTGCTGGCGGCCGTGAGATTGGTGTCAACGATGCGCTGCCAGGTTTGCTGCCAGGTGGCATAGTCGATCTCGTCGAACTGGTGACGCTGCGAGATTCCCGCATTGTTAACCAGTACGTCGAGACCATCGAGCGCCTGGTCAGCTTCCTCGATCAGTTGCTCGGCCGCTACCGGATCGGTAATGTCGCACTGAAATAATTGATGGCCGTCACCCGCCAGGGCTGCCAGGGTTGCCTCGGCCCGTGCCCGGTTGCCGTTATAGTGAACCCCGACCCTGCCGCCACGGTTCGCACATTCAATCGCGGCAGCGCGACCAATACCACCCGAGGCACCGGTAATCAATATCGCAGTTCTGGAAGTCATCGGCATACCTCAAGATTGAAAGGAACCAGTACTATGCCAGATTTCAAGGCTACGGGCCCGCAACCATTAGCTCAGGGCTTTGCCAATAAACCGCCATCGACCAGCAGCTCGGTTCCGGTGATAAACGACGCCCTGTCGGAAAGCAAAAACAGGCAGGCGTTTGACATGTCTTCGACGGTGCCAACCCGTCCCAGCGGAATCGCGCCGGCCGTCGCCGTGCGGGCGTCGGGATTTTGTTTCCAGCGGTCCTGCATTGGCGATTCGCTGGGTCCCGGGAAAATCACGTTAGAACGAATGTTTTCCGCCGCGAGTTGGATCGCCAATGATTTGGAAAACGCGACTACACCGGCTTTGGCTGCCTGGTAAGCATCCTGGGGCGCGGAATCCCCGCGCAAACACTGGGTCGAAGAAAAATGCACCATGGCACCGCCACCGCGCTTACGCATACAGGGGACGGCCTGCCTGGCCGTATGCACCATGCTTTTAAGATTGACCGCCATCACCTGGTCCCAGACATCCAGATCGATTTCAAGCGCGGACCTGTCACGGTCAAACCACAGCGCTCCCGCGACATTGGCGAGGTAATCAATGCCACCAAAAGAAACTACCGCTTGCTCTACTGCTGCCGCGACCGCGGCGTCATCGGTCAAATCGGCCTGCACGAAAACGGATTGTTCGGCGCGGCCCGGTATTTCGTCGGGCCTGGGCTTTATATCGAACATCAATACGCTGGCGCCGGCGTCAATCAGATCGCATGCAATCCGATATCCCATGCCACCACCCGCACCGGTAACAAACGCGACTTTACCGTCAAAATCTGACATGTTTACTTTATCTCCTGTTACTCGATTTTCCCATCGACTGGGTCGAGTCCGCGTGGAATGTTTTTCTCGGCGTCGTAAAAAGGCAGCTCTACCAGCTCGACAGGACAATCGACGCCGTCCCGATCGGCAATACTGAAGCCGTCCGCAGCTATGAACTCGGACGAGTCGAGCAACACGAAACCAACGCCGCACTCGAGGTAAGGCGAAATCTCGTACGCAGTAACGCGCCCCACCGACTGTTCGTTCAGGATGACGCTGGAACCGAACCTGATTTGCCGATCCTCACATTTGAAGCCACAAAAGCGAGGCTCCTTACTAGCGTTGCGCAAGGCATCACGACCGATGAAATCGTGGCTCTCGAGGTCGACGAACATCCCGAGCCCCATATCATAAGGTGTCGTATTCCAATCCATGTCAGTGCGGTAGTTGAGAATACCGCCCTCGATGCGACGAATGTTCATCGATGCCTGGCCGCAACCCAGGATACCACTGTCGGCACCGGCTGCCATGAGGTGATCCCAAAGTGCCGGGCCATCGACATCGGGATCCATGTTGTAAACCTCGAAACCCAGTTCGGCCGACCAGCCAGTGCGGCTTACAAGCACAGCTTGTCCGCCCATGCGTCCCTGGAAGGCATCGAAATAGCGGAATTCATCCGGCGCACCACCGTCGCAGGCGTTTGCCAGTACCGCCATTGATTTCGGGCCCTGGACCTGCAGTACCCAGGATCGTGGATCGTGGATTTCAACCGCGTAATCGAGCGCATGCGCCACCAGCCACAGGAAAACGTCGGCATCGGCATGCACGTACCAGAAATGATCCTCGGCAAGCTTGAATAAAATGCCGTCGCAGACAAGACCTCCGCCCTGGTGGCACAGTAGTCCGTAGCTACCGCGTCCGACGCGAAGCTTGTCAACCGGGCGCGTTAATACGCAATTGAGAAATTTAACGGCATCCCGACCCTTGATTTCAACCGGTCGCTCGGGCACGTCAAACAGGCCGACTGACTTACGTAGCGTCCAGTATTCCTCGGTCGTGTCATTCCCCAGCGACTGCAGTACCAGTCGCCCGGCATACTCGCTGTAAAACGCGTTATCACTCCAGGTACGGGAAAACCACGGTGACTTCGCGCAGTGGCTGAAGACATTCAATCGCCTGGACGACATAGAAATTTACTCCGCTTATCGTTATGCCGACGGGAACCCGCAGGACCGGGGTATTTAACTCAAACCTGGCTTCAGATGCAATCACGAAGAAGGCTTTAGGCAGAACCAGCTCAACCGGTTTTTCTAAGAACCCAGTAGTGACCGTCACCATCATTGTTATAAGGTGCATCCTTGATCAGCTGGATCAATTCGGCCTGCTTACTGCTGGTGAGATCGTCGACTACCTGCTGGAAGTTGGTTTGATCATAGTAATGCGTGCGCGTGGATATCACCAGCAGCCCGCCTGCCCTGGTGAGTTTCAGTAGTACCTGCAGAGCCTCGGGCGGGACGTGCCCGAGCGTGAAAACACCCACCGACAGGATCGCATCGTAGCTTGCGGCCGCGTAACTTTCGGCGGCTCGCATCATGTCGATACTCCCCAGTACCTGCCGGTAAGCCCCGGTCGCGGCGGCTAGCTCCACCATCGAGTCGGAGAGATCAAATCCATCCAGGTTGCTATACCCGAGGGCCTGCAGTTCGACTCCAACCAGTCCGGTACCGCAACCGGCATCAAGAAGTTCGCTGTTCTTGTTGGTTAAGTGCTGTTGCAACAGGTTCGCTGCGATTGCGGGGCCGGTGTATTCCGAACCGGTAGTGTCAATATTATACGTTTTCGCCCAATCTTCGTAGAACTGCTTGACGTGATCAGGATCGCCATCGAGATGTAACGCCGCATCGATGGCTTCATTGCTGGAAATTTTCTCGCCGGACATTACGGGAGGATAACATTTCCTGTATTACGGAATCCATTCCCCGAATTTAACTGGCATTGCGGGATGACGATCTGTACAAGCGATCTAGCAGGCACCTTTCTTGCGTTTCATCGTTGGCGGATGCTTGTCTTCATCGGGATGCACGCTAATCTCGACGCAATCGTCGATTTCGAAGTCGCGACTTTCATGATAGATCGTGAATTGCCCGCCATCCTTTAGATCGACCTCGTAACGCACCAGTTCCGGTTCGGAATCACTGGACAGAAAGGACGATAGTAAAACACCAACTCCAATCCCAATACTGGTTCCGCCCCCGCCGGACGAAACCGATCCGTAGACACTGGTGCGGGTCCCGCTATCCTGTTCAATATCGTTTAAACTGGCATCCTCCTTGGCGGTGATGACACCGATCCTGGTAATGACTTCGGCGTCATCTTGATGGGCAGTCTTGGAACTGCATCCGAAGACCAGTAGCGTGGATAAAAGCAGTATTGAGTAACGCATTTTCGAGTCTCTAAAAAGTCTTCTGGTAAAAATGTCCTCCCCGATTTCGCGAGGAAAACAACCTGACGCTAGGCATTCGCGAACTCGATACCCTTATCGATATTGCCTTCCAGGGTCTCGCGCATTTCATCCAGCAATCTTTGTTCATAGTCGCTAAGTGCCGGCAAGGGCGGGATCGATTCAACCCCGTTCTTGCCCAGTACCACCGGCTGGGCGTGGAAACTGCGGCTATCGTCGCTGACCTGTACATAGCAACACTCGGTTACATTATCGCCATTCAGCGCGGCCACCAGTGACATCGTGAAACGGGCCGCGGCCTGCGCCATTGAAAGCGTCGCCGAACCGGCGCCCGCCTTGGCCTCGACGACCTCGGTACCGGCTTCCTGGATTCGGGGTGTCAAAGCCTCGATGTCAGACTGGCTCAGTTCAACGCCCGCAATGCTGGAAAGCAATGGCAGGATGGTGACGCCACTGTGGCCACCAATGACATCGACGCTGACTTCATCAACGCTTTTGCCTGCGGTCTGCGCGACAAAGGTGATGGAACGGATAACATCAAGCGTGGTGACGCCAAACAATTTGCGCTGGTCGTA
>CALZHS010000204.1 GCA_945787265.1 uncultured Gammaproteobacteria bacterium
CTAGCGGTATATTCAAACCTGCCATCACATCGATCAGTGCCGGCCCGGCAGTTAGTCCGGGCCAGCTATCTGCCCGCGCAAAATTTTCATATGGCGCCAGGTGTGGGGCGAAGGTATTGGTTTCGTGCTGAAAACCACCAACAGCGATGAGTTTGTTATCAGGCATTGGAAACCCTGTAACCGATATCGGTTACAGGGTAATCATTTCCGCGTGAATTTAAAGTTTAGGCCGCTTTGGCGTTAGCAAGATAGGTTTCCAAAGCTTCTGAGCCACCGATCAGCTCACCATTGATAAACACTTGCGGTACCGTACTCTGACCAGAAACCGCGCGGATCGTCGATTCGGCGAAATCCCGGTTCAGCACCAGCTCGTCGAAATCGATTCCGGCGTCACGCAACAATCCCTTGGCCTTGGCACAAAACGGGCACCCGTCGCGACTGAACACGGTTACATCGAGCGGTAACGCTGCTTGCGGGGCAACATAGTGCAGCATGGTTTCGGCATCGGATACTTCGAATGGATCGCCCGGCAGATCCGGCTCGATGAACATCTTTTCGATGATGCCGTCCCTGACCAGCATCGAGTAACGCCACGATCGCTCACCGAATCCCAGATCATCTTTAGCCACCAGCATACCCATGCCACGGGTGAAATCTCCGTTCCCGTCCGGAATGAAAGTGATTTGATCGGCGTGTTGTTCATGCTGCCACTGGTTCATGACAAACGCGTCGTTGACTGACATGCAAACGACTTCATCGACACCCTGCTGCTTCAGTGCCGGGGTTAACTGGTTGTAGCGCGGAACATGGGACGACGAGCAGGTCGGGGTAAACGCGCCCGGCAAAGAGAACACAACCACGGTCCGGTCATTGAAAAGTTCACCGCTGCTGATATCGACCCATTCATGGCCCTGGCGGGTCTTGAAAACCACTTGCGGGACCTTTTGGCCTTCGAGATTCTGTAACATGATTTATCTCCTGTATGACTGTTTAATCAGAACAGATGGCATTATGGGGAGATATTATTAATTTGTATATTTAATTGATTTTATTATTTTAATTTATTTAAACTATTAATTAGTTCCTGTGCGAGCCAGCAACAGTTCGGCGTTGCGGCAAGCCAGGTTTCTCAAACATGCTCATTTTTCTTCTCGGTCTTGCGTCTTCCGACCAGGTAAAGCGAAGTGACCAGCAGCAAAGCGCTGATCCACATTAGCGGACTCGGACGTTCCGCAAAGATTACCATTCCCCATATCACACCACTGATCACCATGAAGTAATTCGCGTGCGAGGTATAAATCGGCCCTTTGAGCCTGATCAGTTCAAAATAAATGTAAATATCGATCAGCGCAATCGTTGCCATGAACAAAATGGCGCTATGCCCCTGGTTCCAGGATTGCACGTCCTGCCATTGCCAATGGAACATAGCAAAGATGGCCATTGCCAGGCCCGCGTAAATCGCCTCGCCACAGGCAACCTGGTACGAATCAGAGCCCGTGGGCCAATAGCGAGAGGCATAATTGTGATGAATCGCATAACTGACTGGTACGATCAGGGTCAACAGCATCCAGTACCAGGCGACGGCTTCGTTGATGTGGGTGTCGGGCAACAGGATTGCAAAAACCGCAAAAGCCCCGACCAGGATACCGGTGATTCTCGACAGGTTGATCGTGTCGGTTCTCATTATCCAGGCAACCATCAACGTCGCCAGTGGCGACATGCTGACGATCAGTGTTAAAACACCGGCGGGCATGTGGGCTATCACCAGGAGTTCGACAATCATCGGCAACAGGTAACCGGTTAGCGCACAAACCAGGTAGAACAGGTGATGTCGGGGACTGAATTTCGGTTTACGGCGGCGTAGTAATGCAATCATGGTCATGCCGACCGCAACGCCCAGGGTTGTCAGGGTAATTATGCCGACGTAAGAAATACCCGATAAGGCTGCGACTTTCAGCATCGAAAAGTACAACCCCCAACTGCTACCCAGGAACACCAGGTAGATAATTGGACGTAATTCTATCGTCGATCGCATGGACACAGGGACATAAGGGCACGGCGAGCAAGCCTAACGCAGGTCAGAACTGTTTGATACCCGTCACAGTTTCCACAACCAGCGGCAATCTTCAGCATAAATTCAGTTTGTTTTTCTAGGCTAGCTATTATTAGGGAAATTCTGTCCTGGCAGATTACTTTGGTATGACGGGGAGGAGTATACTTGGAAGGAGTTTTGAAACGATCATGAAATTATTACTGGTAGAAGACTCGGAGCGCTTGCAGCGTTCGCTCTCGACGGGGCTCAAGAAACACGGCTTTGCCGTGGACCAGGCCTTCGACGGTGAACAGGCGCTATCCTATATCGCGATCAATCAATACGACGCCATTATCCTCGACCTGATGTTGCCTAAAATCGATGGTTTAACGGTGCTGTCCAAACTGCGTAAAGAGGGTAAAGACTGTCACGTTTTGATCCTGTCGGCCAACGACCAGACCGAAGACCGCGTGCGCGGCCTCGATCTCGGTGCGGACGATTACCTGGTGAAGCCATTCGCATTCGACGAACTGGTGTCGCGCCTGCGTGCGTTGAATCGACGTCGCTCCGGTGTCAAGAATCCAGTCATCGAAATCGACGGCATCAAGGTTGATTCCGTGGCGCGTCAGGTGCTGTTCGACGACAGGCAAATCGCACTGACCCCGCATGAATACCAGCTGCTGGAATTCCTGGCGCGCCGCAGGGGCCGGGTGTTTTCGCACGACCAGCTGATTGATCAACTCTACGATGCGAGCAGTTACGTCACCCGCAATGCCGTTGAAGCCCACGTCAGCGCATTACGTAAGCGTTTAAAATCTGCGGGTGCCCCCAGGCTGGTTCAAACCCGCCGCGGTTTTGGATACCTGATCGAGTAGCACCCATGCATTCGATTCGCAACAAGCTCAATTTCACCATCATGACCAGCATGATCGTGGTGCTGTCCGTAACAGCGGTGTTTCTCTACCAGCGCGTTGCCGGTCATGTCGAAGCAGTATTTGATGGTGCCGTGCTGAACAAGGCGCATTCACTGATCTCGTTGACTGAACTCGACGAGGAGGGACTCGAGTTCGATTTCGCCGAGGAAGGCGTGATGCTGGAGTTTCAGCAGGGCGATAACCCGGAGTACTACCAGCTATGGGAACAGGGCGTTGATTTACTGATTAAATCGCCCTCGTTAGAGGAAGCCGATCTGCCCCGCCTGTCAACCGAGCTCGGTCAACATCAGTTCGCGGACCTGCAATTGCCCGATGGTCGCGCGGGCCGCCTGATCGAGATTAATTTCATGCCGCGCGTCGAGATCGAGGATGACCCGGAAGACGAGGATTACGGGGTCGAAGTCCCCCCGGGAAAACCGGTCACGATGGTGTTTGCGCGCGAACGCGAATCACTGGACGATACGCTGTTTGTCATCGGCAGCACGATCTTCGGAGTCATGCTGATCGTACTTGTGATCGTGGGACTAGTGGTCTGGAAACTGGTCGGCAGCGGCCTGTCACCACTATCGAACCTTGCAAAACAGGTTAGCGAGATCGATGAATCGAAGCTCGATACCAGGCTAACCCACGAGGGTAATCAAACTGCAGAAATTGCACCTATCGAAAATCAGCTCAATCACCTGCTTGAACGCCTGCAGTCGGCGTTCGAGCGCGAGAAGCGATTTTCGTCCAATGCCGCGCACGAGCTGCGGACCCCGCTCGCCGAGCTGAAAACCCTGGCCGAGGTTGCCAAAATGGTGCCGGACGATCCAGAGCAGGTGGTTTCATTTTTTAACGATGTCGGGGAAATTTCGGGGCAAATGGAAAAGGTGGTTACCACATTGCTCGAGCTGGCCCGCTCGGAGGCAGGACTGTTACGAGTAGACCCCGAAAATATAGAGCTGTCAAGCTACTGCGATGAGATCTGGCAGCACACAATCAACGGCGGCGCCGGCGACAGGTCACTGGTCAAACATATCCCCGAAGGCCTGGTGATCAATACGGACCGCGAAAAACTCGGCATGATTCTAGGCAACCTGTTTGGCAACGCGGTCAGTTACAGCCCTGATAAAGCCGAGATCGAAATTACTGCCGAAATTCGCAACGACAACGTGGTAATCGAAGTTAAAAACATGTCGACCGATCTAAAACCTGAAGACATCGTGCATATGAAAGATCGCTTCTGGCGCAAGCAACAAATACAGGGGGGAAATGGTCATTCGGGACTGGGGCTCACCCTGGTCGAAGCGCTCGCTAAAATCATGAAACTGGACGTTAGCCTGCAGCTCGACAACCAGCGCACCTTTATGGTTACGATTTCGGGATTACATCCCGCGCTATAAAAGTAAGCCCTAGAATTCGTACTCGAGCTCGAACTTCCAGAATTGACTGGTTTCGCCATCGTAATTACGGCCGGGTTCGATGTTATACGCTTTGCCTGCCTTAAATTCTGCCGCGATTAACCTCAACTCCATACCGTCGAAAGCCTCCACCGTAAGCACCAGGTCGATTTCCTCGCCGATATCCTTGCTGGTGCCATTAAGCTCAAAGTCGATAGTGGCATCTCTTAGCTCATCGATGGCGCGATCCTGCTCGTAACCGAAAGCCAGTAACCCGATCTCAACATACTCATTGATCTCGTATTCGACCCCGATG
>CALZHS010000205.1 GCA_945787265.1 uncultured Gammaproteobacteria bacterium
TATTCCTGCCACGTTCGGTAACAACCAGCAACGCTCCAAGGTCATCGGACTGGTCGATGCACCGGGAAAAAAGTTTGTGTTTTCACTCTGGGATGCTGACGAGATCTGGGTTCTTGATATGTCAAACCCAGCCAACCCGCGCATCGAAAAATTCCGCGACGTTGGTCGAAATCCCTACGACGCACTGATCACTTCGGACGGGCGCTATTACCTCGCCGGGTTGTTCGGGGAAGACGGCATGGCGCTGCTGGACCTGTGGAATCTCAAGGCGGGCATCACGCGTATCCTGCCGAACTACGGCAAGGGCGAACAGAAATTACCCGTTTACAAGATGCCGCATCTCGAGGGCTGGGCCGTTGCCGGCGAGCTGGCTTTCGTGCCCGCCGTGGGCCGCCACGAGGTCCTCGTGATCAACTTGCGCAACTGGCAGGAAACCGGACGGATCAAGGTGCATGGCCAGCCAATCTTTGTCATGGCACGTCCCGATGGTCGCCAGGTCTGGGTCAATTTCGCCCTGCCCGATAACGATACAATCCAGGTCATCGATACCCAGACGCTTGCACTTATCAGGGAGATCAAGCCGGGCAAAGGCGTTTTGCACATGGAATTCGAGCCACGCGGCGAAGAAGTGTGGCTGTCAGTGCGCGACGAAAATCGCGTCGAGGTTTACGACACCAGCACGTTCGAGCGTAAATCATCGATTCCAGCGACCAAACCCAGCGGCATCTTCTTTACCGCGCGTGCGCACCGGATTGGGCTATGAGGCAATTTTCCAAACTGGAGCAACGCCTGCTGAACGAGTTCCAGCAGGGTATGCCTTTGACTGCGACCCCGTATCAAGATATCGCCAGGCAACTAGGCGTCTACGAAACCACGGTAATCGAAACCCTGCGGCGACTGCAAACCGAGGGCGTGGTGAGCCGGGTCGGGGCCGTATTTCGTCCCAATCGAGTTGGCGCCAGTACCCTCGCGGCAATCGCCGTGCCTGCCGGGGAGCTCGAAGGGGTTGCAGCGATCGTCAATGAATTCGACGAAGTCAATCACAACTATGAACGCGAGCACCGCTTCAATCTCTGGTTCGTGGTGGTCGCCAGTGATGAGGAGCGGTTACAAAAAGTCCTCGTTGAGATCGAACAGCGCTGCGGTTACCCGGTGCTGGACCTGCCCTTACTGAATGAACACTTCATCGACCTGGGGTTTGAACTGAAATGGACATGAGAAAAGATTCACCGTTCGAGGATGCCCTGATCGAGATCATTAGCCGGGGTTTACCGCTGGTCAGCCGGCCGTACGCGGCAATCGCAGCGCAGCTCGACTGCAGCGAGAGTGAGGTCATGGAAGGCATCAATCGAATCATGATGCGTGGCGACATGAAGCGATTCGGCGTTGTCGTGCGGCACCGTAAACTGGGTTATCGCGCCAACGGCATGGTGGTCTGGGACGTTCCGGATGCCCGCGTCAACGAAACAGGCCACTGCATCGGACAATACGCTTTCGTGACATTGTGCTACCAACGCCCGCGGGTACTGCCGCAGTGGCCTTACAATTTATTCAGCATGATTCACGGGCGTGACCGTGGCGCGGTCATCGAACAGGTTGACTTTATGGTCGAGCAATGTGGCCTGGCGGATATCGACCATGAGATTCTGTTCAGCAAGCGCTGCTTCAAGCAGCGCGGCGCGAGCTACCAGCGAAGACATGAATTAGACTCTCCCGGGATGATGCTCAATGAATGAACTGAGTCGCCAGTTTATCAATCGCTACCAGGGTGGTTTTCCGCTCGAGGAACAACCCTTTGCCAGCGTCGCCACTGATCTCGGTACCGATAGCACCACGCTGATCGATTCGATACAGGGTTTACTGGATGAAGAAGTATTAAGCCGTTTCGGACCCTTGTATGACGCCTCCAGTATGGGTGGTAGCCTGACCCTGGCCGCGCTGTCGGTCCCGGATGAGCGCTTCGACGAGGTCGCAGCACTAGTCAACGAAATGCCCGAGATCGCACACAACTACCAGCGTGAACACATGTTGAACATGTGGTTTGTCATTGCTACAGAGGCGCCGGAGCTATTGCAACAATGCATCGATCGAATCGAGCAAGCAGCCAACCTGCCAGTCTACAATTTTCCCAAGCTTCAAACCTTTTACCTGGGACTGTGGCTACTGCTCGACGAGTCCGGCGCTGTCAGTACGCAGCCAGTTCCCGGACCGCTGAAGCAAGGGGGCATGATTATCGACGAGCTCGATCGTAAAATCGTGCAAGCCACCCAGGCGGGGCTGGCATTACTGACGGCACCTTATACCGAGGTTGCCGGCGCCTGTGGTTGTGATACCCGGACCGTGCTGCGGCGCATGCAGCGTATGCTGGATCGCGGCGTTATCCGTCGTATCGGTGCGATTCCCAATCACTACCGCCTGGGTCTGCGCGGCAACGGCATGTCAGTCTGGGATGTTGATGACGAAAAACTGATCGAGCTCGGCGCGCGCGTCGGCAGGCTCGATTTTGTCAGCCACTGTTATGAAAGACCGCGTCACCCGCCAATATGGCCCTACAACCTGTTCGCAATGGTGCACGGCCACGATCGCGCTGAAGTGATGTCCAAGGTTGACCGGATCATTGAACTACTGGGCCCTGATTGCAAACAGCATGACGTACTCTTCAGTACTCGAATTCTGAAGAAAACCGGGTTGAGGTTGGTCGCCTGATGTTTCGTATCAGTCGATATCTGCATGCACTTGCAAGTGGAAGGTCGGTCGCGCCGAGGCCGCGACCGGTCATGCTGGGCAGTGGACCAGTCGTTATCTGGAACCTGATTCGCCGCTGTAACCTCGCCTGTAAGCACTGCTATGCAACCTCGGCAGATATCGATTTCCCTGGAGAGCTGAGCACCGACGAGGTTTTTTCGGTGATGGATGATCTCAAGTCATTCGGGGTATCGGTGCTGATCCTGTCTGGCGGCGAGCCGTTGCTGCGCCCGGATATATTCGAAATTTCCGCTCGCGCCAAAGCAATGGGATTTTACGTCGGGCTATCGAGTAACGGCACCCTGATAACTGAAAACAATATCTCCGATATCGCAGCCGTCGGCTACGACTACGTCGGCGTCAGCCTCGACGGTACGCGCGATACCCATGACTGTTTTCGTCGCAAACAGGGTGCATTTGATGAGTCCATACGTGGTATCCGGCTATGCCATAACGCCGGGATCAAGGTTGGACTGCGCTTTACCCTGACCCGGGACAATGCCGCCGAGCTGCCGGATCTGCTGCAACTCATGCGCGATGAAGACATCGACAAGTTTTACCTGTCGCATTTGAACTACGCCGGACGCGGCAACCGAAACCGCAGCAGCGATCTGCACCACCGGATGACGCGTGCCGCCATGGACCTGTTGTTCGAGACCTGCTGGCAGGATGTCAAAAACGGGGTGCAGCGGGAATTCGTCACTGGCAACAACGACGCCGATGGCGTCTACCTGCTGCAGTGGGCAAACCAGCACATTCCCGAACACGTCGAAACCTTGCGCCAGCAGCTGCTGCGCTGGGGTGGTAATTCATCCGGCATCAATATCGCCAACATCGACAATCTCGGCACCGTGCATCCGGACACGATGTGGTGGGATTACAGCATTGGCAACGTCAGGCAGAGACCCTTTTCGGAAATCTGGCAGGATACTTCGGATCCGCTGATGGCGGGCCTTAAAGCGGCACGGCGACCACTCGAAGGGCGCTGTGCAAAATGCCAGCACCTCGCCATTTGCGGCGGAAATTCCCGTACCCGCGCCTGGCAGCTGACGGGCAATCCGTGGGCGGAGGATCCGGGATGTTACCTGAGCGACGCGGAGATCGGAGTTGTCGACATGCCGCAAAGAGTTGGAGTGACGCCCTACCGACGCAGCCGGGAGGCGAAAAAAGAGCTGCACTCCTGAGGCATGATCGATACCGGACTATCCCGAGCAGATACTGATCATCGCCTCGCGATCGTGAATCTTAACGTTACGACCGTCGATGGAGACTATTTCCTGGTCGTGCAGGTTTTTCAGGATGCGCGAGAAGGTTTCCGGCTTAACCGACAACCGGGACGCGATAACACTCTTGGCTATCTTGAGTTCGAAACTATCACTATCGGGCGTAGCGTGGTGTAAAAGATAGGCAACGGTGCGCACGGTCCCGGTATCCAGGCTGAGTGCGTCAATTTCACGAATCAAACCACGCAGGCGGTAACTCATCTTGCCCAGCAACAGGAAACAGGTATCGATTGATTCACGCAACATCAACTTGAAATCCTTGCAGTTAATACCAATCACCCGGCTGGGCGAGAGTGCAGTTGCAGTGACCGGGTAATGCGGCTCATCCATGAACATCAGGGCCTCGGCAAAGGTTGCCCCGGTTTCCATGATTTCAACAACCTTTTCCTTGCCTTCGGGGGAAACCCGGAACAGCTTGATTCGACCTGAAAGTACCAGGTAAAAATTGGTGGCGTTATCGCCCTGGAAAAACAGGGATTCGCCTTCGAGCATGTCGGTAATATGGGAATGGCGACGCACGCGGTCCAGCTGGGCTTCGGTCAACTCTGAAAACAGGTGTGACGTGCCAAGCGCTTCGAGTATGCCTTTGGAATCCAACCTCAGTCCTTA
>CALZHS010000206.1 GCA_945787265.1 uncultured Gammaproteobacteria bacterium
GTCTCTCCGGTATCGAGATTACGCAGCTCTCCATTACGCGTGGGGTTACCCACCCTGAGCTCGACACTACTCTGCTCGATTCGCGGCAGGTTGGCGCTGAACCCGGTTGCCTGCAGAATCAGGCCCGCCTGATCGAGCACTGCCTGCTGCTCGCCCAGCTGATCCAGTTGCACGAGTCTGACCCTGTTTTCCCGGCCATCGCGGATATCGAGGTACAGGAACTTGGCATCCTTGCGCAAGCCGCCGTGAAAAAACACCAGTCCGGTGCGCGGACAAACATCGGTTACAGGATCATAGTCAATTTGATGCGCGGCGGCGAAATCGGGCGTACAGCGCAGCTTGATTCCCTCGCGACGCTGCAGGATCAGGATTTCCCGGTCACGCGAAAACTCGGCAAACAACGGATCGTGTAGCAGCCGCCAGGCACAGGAAAAGGCACTGTGCGAGGCACCGATAATAACAACAGGCCCGCTGGTATCCGGCAATCCCTCCAGCGTGTCACGCGACAGGAATTGCATCGAGCCCTCCCAGCGATCGCGCAAGGCTATAACTTCCGGCAAGGGTGTTTCGATAGCGCCACAGCAGAACAACAGATTTTCACTCACAGCCCGCAAGCGCTGTTCACGATCATAACTGGCAAATCCGGAATCGTTTACCTCGACACGCGCGATGTCGATCCCACAGTGCAACCGCTCGCCGAGAAAATCACGCATTGCCTCGACCAGGGGCTCGACCATCAGGGTTTGAATCCGGGTCAGGGGGATAAGCTCAGACCGGGTTTCCGGATGGGCCAGGTAGTCGTCGCGTACCTTCACGAACGGCGTTCCATCCTTAATCCCCTGTACGACATCATGCGAACTGGTATTGGCATTCACGCGGTAATGCCCCATTCTGCCCCCGGGGTTGGCGCTTGCCTCGAAGATCTGCAGTGAGTCGAGCAGACCATTTAACCAGGCCGCATCGCCGTTCGCCTCCGCGATACGATTGCATAATGCCAGCACCATGCCCAAGCCCGCGGGTCCCGCCCCGAGAATCTGGAGGGGGATGGCGCTGTTAAAACTCATTACTAGGCCGCGCTGACTCCCGCGTCCCGATGTGCGGTGATAATGGTTTCGAGTTCATGCAGGAAAGCCAGTACTTCCCGATCGGTATTGTAATGACACATGGATACTCGAATACAGGTCGGTCGCCCCAGCGGTTCGAGGATATTGCCGGAAAAATAATCTGCCTTGCGCACGTGTGTTCGAATTCCCCTGGCATTGAGGTCGGCAACTACCTCGGCACAGGGCTTACCTTCGACAATAATCGACACCATCCCCTCGCGAGCAGGATTATCGTGCCCGCCGATCACGTAAACCTCGGACATATCGCGCAATCCACGCTGGGTGTCGTTGCCGTTGATCATTAACTCGATCAGATCATGTTCATGTTCGCCTATGGCCTCCCCCGCTGCCAGTATTCGGGTCCGTCGGTCGGCGGAATCGGTGAAATGAGAACCGAGCCAGTCAAAGTATTCGATCACCTTCGTGGTACAGGCGAACGCCGAGGTATCCCGGGTGCCCAACTCCCAGAAATCATCCGGGGTTCCATCCAGGTGGTCATGCGGCAGGGTTGCCAGGCGCGGCGACAGCCACGCAAAGCCATAGTTATGACGTGAGAACACCTTGTAGGCCGAAACCGCGTAACCATCGATATCGTATTCGTCGATGGAAAGGCCGCCGTGGGCCGCATGCTGGATACCGTCGAGAATGATAATGCATTCGGGCGAGGCCGCGCGGATGACCTTGACCACCGCCGGGATATCCACGGTCATACCGGTTACCGGGCTGGTATGAATAATTGTCGCCACGCGGGTATCGCGATCTACAATACCGGCGTAATCCTCGGCCGTAATCGTGGCGCTTTTGTTACTATGCACCGCGGCGCGGTACTCCTTGCCGGCAATTTTTGCCCAGCGCTTGCTTGCGCTTACGGTGGCCGGATGTTCGAGCGTACTGCCTATCATATTACCACCCTCGGGCGACCCCAATGCAGCGGCGCGTACCATGCGAAAAATCAGCTCGGTGCCACTTTCGCCGGTAAATACCGGGCCCTCCTTGACGCCAAGAAAGACGCGCATGTTGTCGCGTGCCTCGGCGATGATACGCACCAGTTCATGCGAAGCCGGGTTATCGCGTCCCTGGTTGTCCGGAATTCCCGCCAGTTGAGTATTGATTTCGACCACCGACTTCAGCGTCAGTCCGCCACCGGCGTTTTCAAAGAATATGCGCGGTCCCTGGTAGGGACAGCTATCCACGTGACAAAAACGCTCACGGATCTGGGTCATCAGGCTGTTTTCAAACATATCGGTTGCCGCTTCAGGGACTGGATAAGCCGCGAATGCTAGCATCAGTCAGCTTACAAAGTAACGCGATTTTTCTCGATCAAAGGAGTTGAAAAAGAAAATCTTTTAATAATTTTTTCTTATGCATTTGGATTAATTTATATCGTTTTACAGATTAATGCATAAGCTACAATAATATATGGGCTTTTATTCAATCTGGAGCATTTCAAATGTCGAAAAACTCGCAACACCGCTTTCACCTCTGGGGCTGGATTCTGTTCGTGTTTTCGGCCCTGTTTTTCATGGCGTCGAGCATTCGCGCCGACGACCCGGTGAGCCTGATCGGTGGCGTCCTGTTTATGGTCGCCTGCTTCGTCTTCCTTGCGCCGCTGCTGGCGGAGCTGAAGGCGGGTTCTAGTAACTTATCGCCGCCGCGTAAATATTCTCGATATCTACGAGATTGGTTTCGCGCGGCGAATTCTTTATCGCGCGCACCTGGCGCGCCGATGATGCTGCCAGTGCCGGAACATCAGCGAGACCAAATCCGACACCACCAAGTCCGTTCGGAACTTCGGTTTTTCGCATCAACTCGATAATGCGTTTGGCCAGTGCCTCGCCCGAGTCGTCGATGCCGGCTCCCTGCAAATCTGTCTGTAGGTAACCCGCTGCCTCGAAATGCCTTTCTGGCGCGGCCTCTGCCGTGTAACGAAAAACTGCCGGCGCAGAGACCACGACACTGATACCGTGCGGGACGAACGGCGATTTAACCTCGTAGCCGTTGGTAGTGATGTCGTGCATCAGGTGCGTGACGCCGTAGGAAAGCGCATGCCCGAGATGGGTACCGGAATTGCCAAACGCCATACCGGCAAGCGACGCACCCCACATCAATTGATCCCGCGCCTCGTGGTCGTCGGCGCCGTTAACGCCGCGCTCGAGGTACTCGCCGGCAATCTCCAGCGCCTTGCGCGCCGCCAGGTCACTCCACGGGTTGGCGCCCTGGATCAGCGGCCGCTTCAGCGGATCGTCAATCCGGTCCCAGCGGGTATAGGCCTTTGCTGTATAACACTCGAGCGCATGGCACAGCAGGTCGAAGCCGGTCGAGGCGACCACCATCGCCGGTAGCGTAGCGCTGCAGACCGGGTCGACCAGCGCTTCCTGTGGCAGCAGTACCGGGTTGGCTAGCACGAACTTGGTCGCCAGGTCGTTGATACGCAGCACCGATATCGACGTGCATTCGGAACCGGTGCCTGAAGTCGTGGCGCAGGCCAGGTGAGGCAGCAGCTTGCGGGGCATCGGCCTGCCGACACCCAGCGGTGGCGCGAAGTAATCGAGAAATTCGTCAGCTGGATCCAGCGCATAAAGCATGGAGGCCTTGGCGGTATCCATCACCGAGCCGCCGCCGACCGAGACCACGCCGTCGAAACCGCCCTCGGCGATAAAGGCCGCACCGCGCTCGACGCTGGCGTCATCGGCCTCGATCGTAATTTCGTCGAACACGGCGACATCGAGCCCGGCCTGTCCCAGCGACTCCAGTACCGTCGCAACGTAAGCGCTTTCGCGCAGAAACGGATCGGTAAACAATCCCACCCGCGTCATGCCAAGCCCGGCGGCACGTGCACCCGCTTCGTGCAGGCAACCGCGACCGAAAGTCAGCTTCGGAATTGCGATCGTGAAACTATCGGCGCCATGATCGCAGGGATCGAAATATTGACAGCCCATGGCCGGACATCCTTATGATGGCGAAGCCACTATCTTCCTACCGGGTTATTCCCGCGCAAGCTGCGGACCGACGCATCGGAATCCTGAAATCACGCCGACTTGCCAAGATCCCGGCTCGGCGGCCGGGATGAACGGGCGATCGTCATTCCCGCGCAAGCCAGAATCTTTGAGCACAGCGCAAGCAAGAGGCTCCAACAATAACCTTACACATTGGAAAATTTTTACAGCCTAGACAATCGGTTACCGCAGGTGAATTCTCACAAAAGTGTAGCGCGGCAGGGATGCCGCGCTCCAGGCGATTCCATGGACGGACCAACCGGCGCTTGCGACGGTTGGAAGCGCCATTTGTGGGAATTCACCTGTGGTAGCTTTACGGGATATATATTAGGCAACTGGTAAATATTTACTAGTGGGTGGCTTTATCGCCCCAGATGTCAGTGAGTCGACTATCGCGTCCGCAACCGAAGCGGTAGTACTTGTAACGAATCGGGGACTTCTTGTAATAATCCTGGTGGTATTCCTCGTCGCCCTTGATTGGAAAAAAGGTTGCCTGTGGCAGAATCGGAGTCACCACCTTCTGGCTGGGAAACA
>CALZHS010000207.1 GCA_945787265.1 uncultured Gammaproteobacteria bacterium
GTCGCGCAGGCCGAAATCCTGGGTGGCAAGACCTACTCGATGCGGGTCTGGATGGATCCGGTGCGCATGGCTGCGCAACGAGTATCGGCGGCAGACATCGTCGACGCCATTAGTGCCGAGAATTACCAGTCTGCAGCAGGCCAGACCCGGGGCCAGCTGGTGCAAACCGATGTTAACGCGGTAACCGACACCAGCGATCCCGATATTTTTAAACGCTTTATCATTCGTGAAGAAGGCGATAACAGGGTTCGCCTCGGCGACGTTGCCGATATCGAGCTCGGTGCCGAAAACTATGATTCGTTGGTTATGTTCGACAACGTGCCTTCGATTTACATTGGTATTAATGGCACCACCGATGGCAACCCGTTAACCACGATCAAGCTGGTAACCGCCGAGCTGGAAAAAATGAAGAGTGCATTTCCACCCGGCCTCAACTACGCCATAGCCTACGATTCAACCGAGTTTATCCAGGCCTCGATCAACGAGGTCATCTTTACCCTGGCCCAGGCATCGATAATCGTCATCATTGTCATTTTTCTGTTCCTCGGGTCGTTCCGCTCTACCTTGATTCCGCTGGTCACGATTCCGCTTTCGATCATCGGTGTGCTGTTTTACATGCAGTTGATGGGATACTCGATCAACCTGTTAACGCTGTTGGCCATGGTGATGGCGATTGGTCTGCTCGTCGATGACGCGATACTGGTCGTGGAAAACATTTACCGGCATATTGGTGAGGGTCTGCGGCCCTTTCAAGCGGCATTACAGGGCGCTCGCGAAATCGCGAAACCGGTGATTGCGACCACGATCGTTCTTTGCGTGGTCTACGCGCCAATTGGCCTACTAGGCGGACTCACTGGCGTGCTATTCAAAGAGTTTGCGTTCACGCTGGTAGGTACGATTATCATTTCGACCATCATCGCGCTGACACTGTCGCCAATGATGTGTTCCAGAGTGCTCAAACCTACGATCGCCAACAACGCTTACGCACGCTTGGTCAACGACCTGTTCGAGCGCATTCACCTGGGCTACGAGAAAATTCTAGCCAGCTCCCTGAAAACCCGTTCCGTCACGGTCTTCTTCGTGGTTTGCGTGGTTGCCATGCTGTTAGCCATGTTCCAGTTCATCCAGAATGAACTCGCGCCGGAAGAAGATCAGGGTGTTATTTTTACGTTCTCGCAGGCGCCCGATCACAGCAGCCTCGACTACCTGAACAAGTACACCGCACCCTACATCGATATATTTCGCGAATACGAAAACGAATATCAGTCTTCTTTCATGGCGAACGGTTTTGCCGGTCCGACCGTGTCTTTTGCGGGCATGTTGCTCAAACCCTGGGAGGAACGCAGCCTGAGCTCGATCGAAATGATTCCACAAATCCAGCAGAAGCTCGATCAACAGCCAGGATTGCAAAGTTTCGCCTTTAATCCACCATCACTTCCGGGCGCCAGTGGCAACACTCCTGTCGAATTCATTCTGAAGACCCAGCAGGGTTATGACCAGCTATACGGCGTCGTGCAACAGGTACTCGAAAAGGCTCGCGAAACTGGAAAATTTTACTTTATCAAAAGTGACTTTAATTTCAGCAAGCCGGAGATACGGGTCACGATTGATCGAGAGCGCGCCGACTCCATGGGTATTTCGATGCGCGAAATTGGGCAGACGCTCGGGGTAATCCTGGCGGAAGGCTACGTCAGCCGTTTTAACCTGGCCGGGCGCAGTTACAAAATTATCCCGCAGGCGCGTAGCGAGGAACGCCAGAATGCCGAGATCGTCGGCCAGTACTTTGTCTACTCCGATCAGGGCAAGCAAATCAACCTGTCGACGCTGGTTGATATCGACTATACCTCGGTGCCCCGCGAACTGGTGCAGTTCCAGCAACAAAACGCCGCCAAGATCGATGCAGTACCCGGCGTACCGCTCGGCGAGGCGTTACAGGTATTGCGTGACATCACCGAGGAAGTTGCGCCAGCCGGTTATAGCTTCGACTACCAGGGACAGTCGCGACAACTGGTACAGGAAGGTTCGGTACTGGCACTAACATTCGGCTTCGCGATTATTGTCGTATTCCTGGTGCTGGCCGCACAATACGAAAGCCTGCGTGATCCGTTAATCATTCTGACAACGGTGCCACTGGCGATGTTCGGGGCGATAATACCGATGTTCCTGTGGCAGGTGTCGATGAATATTTACAGCCAGGTCGGGCTGATTACGCTGATTGGGCTGGTCAGCAAACATGGTATTCTGATTGTCGAATTTGCCAATGAAATGCAGAAAAACGATAACCTTTCACCGGTCGATGCCGTGATAAAGGCTGCCTCGATTCGACTGCGACCGATCCTGATGACTTCTTTCTCCACCATCATCGGCATCATGCCCCTGGTGGTTGCAAGCGGTGCTGGCGCCGCCAGTCGACAATCTATAGGCATCACCATCGTATCCGGTTTTGCCATCGGCACCCTGTTCACGCTGTTTGTACTGCCGGTGATCTACACTTTCTTTGCCGCCGATCACCGCCCGCAGGTTGCAGCCGAAGATCAGAAAATACTGGCATCTCAACTGGTTTGACGGGTTACTCGAGTCAACCTGAGCATTCGCCAGCCAGCACTTCATTGGCCCAGCTATTCACCAGGTAACGCGCGATCGAATCTCGGCGCGGCAGGCAGAAATAATCGCCGCCATCACCCCACTCCCCGAATTTCTTTAATTGATGTGCATCGAACCAGTAGGCCTCTTCGATTTCGATACCGTCTACGACGATATCCCGGGTCAGGGCCTCGGCCCTGAAACCCAGCATGATTGACGACGGAAAGGGCCAGGGCTGTGAAGCCTGGTACTCTATTTTACCAACCCTGATACCGCATTCCTCGAAAACCTCTCGCGCTACCGTTTCTTCCAGGCTTTCCAGCGGGTCGACAAAACCGGCCAGGGTCGACATCATACGATTCGGAAAGCGCGAGTTGCGGGCCAACAGGCATCGCGGCTGTTGTGGATCCGAGCGATCTTCAACCAGCATGATCACTGCCGGATCGGTACGCGGGAAATGCATACGCCCGCAACCGGCACTGGTACAGCGACGCATGTGGCCACCATTTTCACTTTGTGTCGGGCTACCGCAAATACCGCAATATCGGTGATTCCGGTTCCAGAAAAGTAACCCGCGGGCATAAGCGAGTTGCGCCGCCTGCTGGGATTCCAGTAGCCAGCCGACATCCCGCAGATCGACAAACTCGTTATCGCCGACAAACGCGGCTAGCACATCGTCGTCGTGACTGGAGACATCGACCGCAAACAGCGGGCCGTTACGATCGAGTCCAAGGAACACCCGCTGCTCGGATTCTTCAGCCAGGTTTTCGATTTCGGCTTTCGGGAGATCAATGACTTGCGGCGTCTGCAGGTTTCGGTCACGCCAGTACATCAGGCTTTTATCGTGTCTTAAAACCAGAACGCGGCATTGACGCCGTGTCCACTGTTGCTCGATCCATGCTCGATCCTTGCGTGATTCGCTGGCCCGATCCAGGTTTAATTCGCGGTAATAAATCACCGCGATAGCTTATCACGAAATAGCTGCCGGCTTATGTCGGAAATCAAGCCTGTTTTCAGCTCTGCAAACCTGTCGGCTGGTGAAAGCAAGAAAGCTCAGCCGGAAATACCGGTCGCCAGCGGATCCCTGGGTTCAGGCCTGGCTGACCGGAATATCTGTCATTGCTCAGGATGCGTTCTTTTTGCGGTACTCCTCGATGGCCTGTTTCAACTTGTCATACTCATCACAACCAAAAAAGCACTCCTTGTCGAGCACGGAAAGTCGTTCCTCGGCCTTTTCGGGTTGCCCCAGCTGCAGGTAAAGCTCACCGAGGTATTCATTGGCACCACGATGATCGGGGTCGATTTTCAACGCCTGAAGATAAAAGCCTAACGCGGCATCAAACTTACCCAGCTTGCGATTGCTATAGGCCAGCAGGTTTAAAAAATCGGCATTATCGGGCTCATCAACCAGGGCCTTATCCAGCTCGGTAATCGCCTGCCGGTATTTTTCATCCTGAATCAGTTCCTGGAAAGGAGCAAGCCTGGATTTAGAGTTACTATTGCCATAGGCACCGTCGGCATATGCGGGGGCCGAACCGAAACCGGATAATGCAAGCACTATTACGTAAAGTCTGATTTTTGACATCTTTTTCACCTCGATGATTGGTACCTGTATATCGACACAAAGTTCCCTGTTATACCCGCTACGCAATTACGGCAGCAGACCTGAGCGCTTCGAGCTGCTGATCATTCAAGCCTAATAAATCCTGCAAAACCTCGCGATTATCCTGTCCCAGCGCGCCACCCGGCCAGCGCGTAGCGCCAGGCGTACGCGAAAGTTTGGGAACCAGCGCCGGAATTTTCAACGCCTGTCCGTCAACCTCGACAGTTTCGAACAAACCCCGCGCATTGAAATGTGCATCGTTGAGCATGTCCTCGACATTGTAAATTGGACCGGCCGGTACCCTGGCCTGGTCAAGCTGCTCGAGCAAATCGCTCGCATCGTTGGCGGCACACCATTCTGATAAAACAGCATCTATTTCTGCCTCGTGCTCCACCCGTCCCGGGTTCGTCGCCAGGCGCGGGTCTTCCGCCATCCCGG
>CALZHS010000208.1 GCA_945787265.1 uncultured Gammaproteobacteria bacterium
GGTGGCGGTGACGGCAGCTGCTCGAATTCGAGGCCGGTTGCACCTTCCCAGACCTGATCGGTAGCCTTGACTCCACCCCTGATCGTCTTGATAACAATATAGAGGAAGAATATTTGCGCCAGACCGAAGGCAAAACCCCCGATACTCGAGATCATATTGAACTCGGCGAACTGTAACGAGTAATCCGGAATCCGTCGTGGCATACCCGCCAGACCAACGAAGTGTTGCGGAAAGAACAAAACATTGACCGCAATCGTCGACCACCAGAAATGAATTTTGCCAAGTTTCTCGTCGTACATATGACCGGTCCACTTCGGCACCCAGTAGTAGAAGGCCGCAATAATCGAGTAAAGCGCACCGGTTACCAGCACGTAATGGAAGTGTGCGACAACAAAGTAAGTGTCGTGGTACTGCGTATCGACCGGGGCAACACCCAGCATCAAGCCTGAAAGTCCGCCGATAGTAAACATGACGATGAATCCCAGCGCCCACAGCATCGGGGTTTCGAAGGTCATCGAGCCCTTCCACATGGTGGTTACCCAGTTGAACACCTTGACCCCGGTCGGCACCGAGATCAGGATCGTCGCGTACATGAAGTAGAGTTCGCCCGCAACCGGCATACCCACCGTGAACATGTGGTGCGCCCAGACCATGAACGACAGGATCGCGATCGACGCGGTTGCATAGACCATCGAGCTGTAACCGAACAGCGGCTTGCGTGCGAAGGTCGGGATGATCGCCGAAATCACGCCGAAGGCCGGCAGAATCATGATGTAGACCTCGGGATGGCCAAAGAACCAGAATATGTGCTGGAACATGACCGGATCGCCGCCGCCCGCGGCATCGAAAAACGAGGTGCCGAAGTGGCGGTCGGTCAGCATCATCGTAACCGCACCCGCCAGCACCGGCATCACCGCGATCAACAGGTAGGCGGTAATCAACCAGGTCCACACGAACAGCGGCATCTTCATCAGGGTCATGCCCGGGGCACGCATATTCAAGATGGTTGCGATTACGTTGATTGCACCCATGACCGATGAAATCCCCATCAAGTGGACTGCAAAGATGAAAAAGTCAGTCGTGTCCGGTGCAAAGGTGGTTGAAAGCGGAGCATAAAAAGTCCATCCGAACGCCGGTGCGCCGCCTTCCATGAAGGTAGTCGAAGCCAGGATCGTGAACGCGAACGGCAATATCCAGAAGCTCCAGTTATTCATTCGCGGCAAGGCCATGTCCGGGGCGCCGATCATGATTGGAATCAGCCAGTTGGCAAGTCCGACAAAGGCCGGCATGATCGCACCGAATACCATCACCAGGCCGTGCATCGTGGTCATCTGGTTGAAAAAATGCGGCTCGACCCACTGCAGCCCGGGCTGAAACAGCTCGAGCCGGATGATCATCGCCATCGAACCGCCGTACAGCAGCATGATAAATGCCAGCCACAGGTAGAGCGTGCCGATGTCCTTGTGGTTAGTCGTGGTAACCCAACGCATCAAACCTTTTGCCGGGCCATGATCATGGTGCTCGCCGTGAGCCGCATCGTGTGTCGTATCAGTGTACATCTAAATCCCCTTATCTTGCATTCTTGATCGCGGAAGGCTGAATCGTATCCCCCACGCTGTTACCCAAAGCATTACGTTCGTAGGTCAGCACCGCGGCAATATCAACATCGTTCAGCTGCCCCTTGTAGGCGGCCATTGCGGTGCCGGCCTTGCCGTTAACCACGATATCGATATGACCCGCGAGGTCACCAAGGACGATAGCACTGCCGGTCATCGCCGGGAAGGCTCCCGGAATACCGGCACCGGTCGGACCATGACAGGCCGAGCAGTTCGCCTGGTAAACCGTTTCACCACGTGCGACCAGGTCCTTCATCGACCATTCCTGCTCAGCTGACGCAGCCGCCGCGGCCGCCTCTTCTTTCTTGCTGACAAGCCATTGCTGATACTCTGCTTCGGTCACCGCGTTGACGACGATCGGCATAAAACCGTGATCCTTGCCGCATAGTTCGGCACACTGACCGCGGTAAATCCCCGGCTTTTCAATTGTCGCCCAGGAATCGTTGATAAAACCCGGGATTGAATCCTGCTTGACCGCGAGTTCCGGAACCCACCATGCATGAATGACGTCATCGGAGTGAAACAGGAAACGAATTTTTTTATTGATCGGCAGTACCACCGGCTCATCAACCTCGAGCAGGTAGTTTTCATTGCCAGTCGGGTCACTCATTACATCGCGGCTGGACTGCGCGAGGCTGCTGATAAAGCTGACATCTTCATCCACATAGGTATATTTCCATTTCCACTGGATACCGGTCACCTGCAGCGTAATATCGGCATCGGTCTTGGCGTCTTCCAGGTCGAGCAAGGTGCCAGTCGCAGGTATCGCGATACCAATCAAGATTAACAGTGGCACGACGGTCCAGACGATTTCGATAGTAGTGCTTTCATGGAAGTTTGCGGCTACCGCACCCTTCGATTTGCGATGGTGGAGTATTGACCACGCCATTGCGCCGAAGACCAGCGCCCCGATAGCGACACAAATCCAGAATACCAGCATGTGCAGGCCGTAGAGGTCCTGGCTGATCGGGGTAACGCCCTGGGTCATGTTCAACTCGTATTCGGCACGAGCTGTAGACATCGCAAACATCGAAACCAGGCTTGCGGCGATCACCGAGAAACGTTTGTACAACTTGTTATAAATCATTCTCAACTCCCTGGACCACACTACCGATAAACTGATGGCTGCGACGATAAGTGTGCCGGCATTTAAACACAAAAATGCCATCTGAATCTGGACATTCAGACGGCGCTAAATCACACGCGGATTATACAGTCTTTCAATTGAAAGGCTAGTTCATCCTTTTCCGAATCCGCCAGAAAACTGCCCACTTCGACCGCCGCACCATGCACGCCAATAGCAAGCCTGCGTGCAGAGTTTGGGGCACCCGTGGGTTCATCGATAATCCGTACCCAGGGCGTTTTGAACTCCCAGCTCTGGACGACTCGCTGCACCCCTTTTTCGATTCTGGTTCGATCCGGGTCGAGCGTAATGACCTCCTTGCGATACACCTTGCGAGAAGTTACGTAGAGCCCGATACCGAGGGCCAGCATTTCGAGCCCGGAAAAAGGCAGCACCAGCCACATTCCCTGAAAGGTGAAGAATAGACCTATGGCAATGGCGACGACGCAGGTAAAGATATAGAAAATCACCAGTTCGTTCCAGGTGATGGAGCAGTTGGGGGATAGCACGATCCGAAAGGCATCCCGGGATTCAACTTTGCTGATATTGACCATTCCTACGTCTTAAGTGTTACCCTTCGTTTAGTATTTCAACATTTCGCCCCGTCTACTTCAAGACTAAATTACGACATTACTGATACCGAAACCGACCTTGAAAAACGAATCTGACAGCCGGACCAAAAACGAAACTCACTTGAGTTTCGGCCAGCTTCTAAAAAGCACCCTCTCGGCGTTTATCGGCGTGCAAAGCAGCGCCAATCGGGAGCGTGACTTCAAACACGGCAAGATGTCGCATTTTATCTTTATGGGGTTGCTGTTCGGGCTCGTCTTCGTGCTGACGCTGGTGGGCGTGGTACAGCTAGTACTTTACCTGACCGGCAGCTAGAGAAACCAGCCGCGTATAAAGACGCGGGCATAGTGATCTGCCAGCAGGAAGGCGAACAACAAGCTCAGGTAGAAAATCGAGTAGCCGAAGGTTTTCATTGCGATCACGTTGGGCTCCTTGTCGTAGTAGAGCTTGATCGCGTAGTACAAAAACCCCACCCCCAGTGCAAGCGCGCCGGCCAGGTAGATCAATCCGCTCATCTGCACGATGAAGGGCATCAGCGTTACGATGAACAGCAATATGGTGTAGAGCAGTATCTGGATCTTGGTGAAATCAACGCCATGGGTTACCGGCAACATCGGGATATCGGCCTTGGCATACTCCTCGCGGCGACGAATCGCCAGTGCCCAGAAGTGCGGTGGCGTCCACACGAATATGATCAGGAACAGCAACAAGGCTTCGGTATCGACGTTGCCGGTTACAGCGGTCCAGCCCAGTAGTGGCGGAGCGGCACCGGCGGCACCGCCAAGCACAATATTTTGTGGTGTCGCACGTTTCAGGTACATCGTGTAGATCAGCGCATAACCGACCAGCGAAAAAAAGGTCAATACGGCGGTAAGCAGGTTGATAAACACCAGCAGCAAGGCGATGCCAAGCGCGCCGATCGATAGCGCAAAGATCAGGGCCGATTTCTGATCGAGTTCCCCACTCACCAGCGGGCGGTTGCGCGTGCGTTCCATGATCCGGTCAATATGTTCATCGACCACGTGATTGATCGCAGCCCCGGAAGCAGCGGCCAGGCCGATACCCAGCAGGCCGAAGACAAAGGTATCCAGCGGCACCGCCCCTTCGGCGGCCAACAACATACCGACCATCGCGGTGAACACGATGAGATAGACAACCTTGGGCTTGGTCAGCTTGTAGTATTGCGAGCAGGCGGTGAGCGTTAACGTCGTCATTCAGGATTCGATTGGTTTGCGGCGCTTTGCAAAAAAGCCGCCTTTATACAGGCATTCCCGCCGCGATTCAATCGCGCGATGAT
>CALZHS010000209.1 GCA_945787265.1 uncultured Gammaproteobacteria bacterium
ACAAAGCCCTCGGGGTCAAGAATTTCGAGATTTGCTTCGAGCGGGTTGATATTCTCCGCCAGTACCACTTCGGCGCTCGCCGGGGTTGCGCGGTGGACCTGGTAGAAGCCGGGTTCGGTGACGGCCAGCAGCGGTGATTGCCGATCCAGGCGCATCTCACCGGTCGACGGCGTTTCGACAACCACGGGCGCATCATCAGCGGCGGCGACGATTGCCTCACCGCCGGCAACTGCACGTGCATAGCGCATGACATCAATGACGCTGCCGATTTCAAATCCCTGCGGGTAGGATTCAAAGTCTGCCAGGTAGCGCAGGGCCTGGTGCAGGAAAGGCAGGAAGGGCGGCTGCAGCGCGAGATCGTTCCAGTGTGTGTCGAGCGTCGTGGTCAGGACCAGCACGCGGCCTTGCAGTTGCGCTATTTCCAGCAGTGCCGGAGCTCCATCACTATAGCGTGCCAGCACCCGGTCGCTCGCGCTCGCTTCGAAATTACGGTAGTTGAAGATCCTTGCTGATGACAGGTCGATACCCTTTGGTACCGAGGGATCGTTGGTCAGCGGATGATCGCTGACGATTTCCGAAATATCCTGCGCTTCGCCTGGCTTCGAATCAACCCGACGTAACGGAATCCCCGGCAGGAAACCGTCGTCACCCGCTGGCCAGTTAGCCTGCAGGTTTTCCCCGGTTGCGACCAGTAGACCGCCACCCGCCATAACAAAGTCCTGCAACGCCGAGCCCAGCCTGCCTCCCGGGATCGACGCGTCGTTAACGATAATTACCGCCCAGGTCGCGAGGTCTTGCGGATTAATTTCCTGCCAGCGCAGGCGCTGGACGCTGAATACGGGGGCGCGAGAAAGTCGCAGCGCGTTTTCGAGGTAAAGCGACTGGTTAGGGCGCGGTTGCGCGCTTTCAACGATTAATACCGGTACCTGCTGCTTGCCCGAATAGACGAAGAAGGCACTGTTATCGACTGACAGGTCATCGTCGTCGAGGCTGACCACGCCCCGCGTCAGTTCACCACCGGTCGCCAGGTTGTCAAAGGTTTCACTCAGTCTGCTGCCGGGTGCCAGGCGTAAATCACGGGTTACCAGCCGCCGCCCGTTTACGTCTAATCGGAGTTGCTGGTCCAGCGTGTCTGCGGCATGGTTCGTGATCTCGACCTCGAGCGAATACTCGTCATCCCTGTCGCGTGAAGGTGGCCCGATCGTAAGCGCTGAAATCGTCGCGTTGATTATCGTCGCGACTTCGACCGGAAGCATTTTTAGCTCGATATCGCGGTTGATTTTCGGCCTTTCACCGGGCCTTACCGCGCTTGCCTGGAAATCGGATATCAGCAGCACCCGCCTGGCGTTTGCATTACTCGCATCCAGCAGTCTCGCTGCCTGTTCCAGGCCCAGGCGCAGTCGGGTAGCGCGCATACCCGGTGCCTGGCGCCTGATCACCGTGCGCAGGTTTTCCGCGTTATTGGTCAGGTCGCTGACAACGGCGGCGCTTTCATCGAATACGACGACAGCGATTCGATCCTGCGCCTGTTTCCGGTCGACCAGGTCCAGGGCCATTTCCCGGGCCTGCTGCCAGTGATCGGCAACGCCCATGCTGTAGGACCGATCGATCACGATGACGCTATCCGTACGTTCCTGTTCAAGCGCAACCGGACCGGTTTCGCCGACCAGGAAAGGGCGCGCAAACGCCAGCACGATGAGCAGCAGCAACAGGCAGCGCAGCAGCAACAGCAGCCAGTTTCGGATTTCAAGCCGACGTTTTTCGCGCAGCGGAATGCGCTCGAGGAACATCAGCGACGGGAATTTGGTGCCGTTAATGCGGTGGCGTTGCACCAGGTGAATCAGAATCGGCAGGGCCAGTAACAGCATGCCGGCCAGGTAGAGCGGGTTGATCCAGGACAGTCCCATCAGCGGACCCGGTTCTGCCGTGCTCGATCCGACAGGTAGCGAAACAGGGTACGATCGAGGGGCTGCGATATGTCGGCAAAGATGTAGTCTATCTGGTTTGCGCCGAAGCGGCGTTCCAGCTCGGTCTGGTGTTCCTGGACCAGCTGGCGATAGCGCTCGCGAAACTGCTCGCTTGCAATCGGCAGATTAATCCCTGACTCCAGGTCCTCGACGCTGGTGGCTGCACCGAGATCCAGGCTCAGTTCGAGCGGATCGAGCAGGTGAAACACGATCAGGTCGTTACCCCGGTAATTCAGCTGGTTAATTGCCTTCAATAGTCGTTCCGGGGTTTCGTAAAGATCCGAAATCAGTACCACGAGGCTGCGCCGCCGCAGCTGCTCGGCAATTTTTTCGAGCGGGTGATGATATTCACTGGCCCCGCCGACTTCTACCTGGTCGAGCATGTGTAACACGCGTTCGAAATGCCTGATCGAGGTCGGGATGACATCGACGATATCGTTATCGAAGGTAATCAGGCCGATGCGGTCGCGTTGACGCCTGGACAGGTAGGCGAGGCTCGCGGCGAGGAATTTTGCATACGCGAGCTTGGTCACGGCACCGCTGCCGTAATCCATGGACCTGGAAACATCCAGCACCAGGTGCAGGTTCGCGTTGGTATCGGCCTCGAATTGCTTGACGTAAAGCCGGTCGGTGCGCGCGTACAGGCGCCAGTCGATGCGCCGTACATCGTCACCCGGCATGTAGGCGCGGTGCTCGGCGAAATCCATGGTCATGCCGAGCAGTGGCGAACGATGCAGTCCGCTGATGAATCCATCCACGACGTTGCGCGCCACCAGTTCAAGGTTGTCTATTCGAGTCAGTACCTCCGGGTCGATAAATCTTTGACCGGGTACCTGGCCGCCAGCTTCCCTTGGTTGCAGCATCGCGATACTGCCTACATGCCTGAACTCGGGAACGGCACCGCGTCTACCAGTCGATCGATGAGTTCATCGGCGCTGATCTTTTCCGACTCCGCATGAAAGTTACGCAGCACGCGATGTCTCAGCACGGGTTTGGCGAGCTTGACGATATCGTCGAAATCGACATGGTAGCGTCCGTCCACCAGCGCGCGCGCCTTGGCACCCAGCACCAGGTATTGTGCGGCGCGGGTACTAGCGCCGTAGGCAACCCAGTTGTCGACGAAGTCGAGCCCGCCCGCAGTGCCGGGCCGGCTGCTGCGTACCAGGCTCAGCGCGTATTGCGATATCGCCTCCGACACCGGTACCCGGCGCACCAGCTTCTGAAACTGGCGGATCTGCTCCCCGTTCATCGCGTATTCGAAACTGACATCGCGCAGCGACGTGGTCTGGCGCACCACGTCGAGTTCTTCCTGTTCCGACAGGTAATCGATGACGATCTCGAACATGAAGCGGTCGAGCTGCGCTTCCGGCAGTGGATAGGTGCCTTCCAGTTCGATCGGATTCTGCGTCGCGAAAACGAAGAACGGCTCGTCGAGATCGTAAGTCTTGCCCTGCACCGTGACCTGGTGTTCCTGCATTGCCTCGAGCAGTGCGGACTGGGTTTTGGGCGGGGTACGATTGATTTCATCGGCGAGCACGATATTCGAGAAAATCGGTCCGGGCAGAAAGGTGAGCTCGCGCTTTCCGGTTTCGGGATTTTCCTGCACCAGGTCGGTGCCGGTAATATCCGAGGGCATCAGGTCCGGCGTGAACTGGATACGTGAAAATCCGAGATCCAGTACCTGCGCGATGGAGTGAATCAACAGGGTCTTGGCAAGACCGGGTACACCGACGATAAGGCTGTTGCCGCCCGCCAGGATGGTGAGTAAAACCTGCTCGACGACGTTTTCCTGTCCGACGATCATTTTTGCCAGCTCTTCGCGGGTCCTGTGGTAGCTGGCTTTCAGTTCCTCGGCAAGCTGAATGTCGTCTGCGGCCTGCAGGGATTCAGTTTTCATGTCCATCGGCGTGTCTCTCATGCCCGTTATATCCTGGCAGCATCAACTGCCAACTGCGGCGCGCTGTCTTGCTGCACCGGCTATTGAGTTTCCGTCGTAGCGGGTGCCAGGCCCCGCAACGACAGCAATAATTCCTGCGCGGGGTAGAAATTAGGCGCGATCTCAAGTGCATATAATATCTGTTCACGTGCAGAAGATCGATCGCCGGCGCGGTCATAGGCGTAGGCCAGCTGGTAAAAGGCCTCTGCCCTGTCGACCGGGTCCAGCGCCAGCAGGGCCCGCCGTTCGCGCGCGACCTTGTCCCAGTCTCCGAGGCTGGCCTGGTGCAGCGCAAGTGTCCGGTGCAGCTCCAGCTCGTAGGGATAAATCTAAAGTGCGTCTTCAAGTACCTCCCCGGCACCAGCCTGATCGTCGAGCCGGGCACGCAGTCTGGCAAGCTGCAGGTGAGTTGCAGGTGCGCTTCGAGGTGTTCTGCATTGATTGCGATCATACTGGTCAGCTGCCGTTCCGCGAGCTCGTTCCTGCCCTGCTGCTGGTAAAGTTGCGCCAGTAGCCAGTAGCTGCTGTCGGCGCCCGCGTATTCCGGGAACAGTTGCTGTGCCCGTTCGAGAAAGAGCTCGGCCAGGTCCAGCTTGTCCTGCTCGAGCATTAAATTTCCGAGTTTGAGCTGGTCAAAATATTGATCGGGTACCTCGGTATCCTGAGTTACCTGGTCGGGATCGATTGGCGGAGACTTCGATTGCCCTGGCCCGACCTGGTTGCTCAAGGCCTGCAACGCACTCGCGTATCGGTCTCGCAGATACGCATCGAAGGCGGCGTCGAGCGCGGCGGCATCGAGCTGCAGGCGCGTCGGCAGCTCGGTATCGGGAGATTGACTGTCGCGAAAAGCATTCAGTGTTTCCCGTATGACATCGAAGCCCCAGCGGGATTCGATGAATTCAAATACCAGCGCAGCCTGGAAGTAGGAATGAATGACCTGTTCCGGATAGCTCGGGCGCACGAATCCATTGTTCAGCTCGCTGAGCGGCAGCAGGCGACCTTCGAGATAAGCGAGCAGAAAATCCGGCGTGACGTCTCCTCCCCAGCCGGGCCGCGCGATGCGTTCCTCGTAGACCGCGAGACCTTCGGAAAACCAGCGCGGTACCCGGTTATCCGTCATCGACAGGTGGAAAACGTGCGCGAGTTCATGCCACAGCGTCGAACCCCAGTTGAAAGCACTGCGTTCGCGCGCGGCCGGTGAGTCCATCGCCACCACCGGTCCGAAGCAAACCCCGAGCAGGCCGACGCCGGCGAGACCGACCGAGCGCACCGAGAAATCGGCGTGATCCGGGTAAAGTTCTACCCGTATCGGTTCAGCAGGTTGGTGACGATAGCGCGCACTGAAATACCGGTGGGCGTCGGCCGTCAGTTCGTGTATGTATTCCCCGAGCAGGGCATTTTCATCGCGATGCAGAACAACCTGGAACTGGCCTTCGGATATTTGAACATAGTCGTCGAAGCTGTCCGCGAGCTGCAGCGTGTTTTTTATCCAGACGTTATAGGGATCGCCGCTAAACGAGCGCTCCAGACTGGCTCGACCTTCGGACATCAGCCCCAGGCGCAACTGGTTCATGCCCAGCAGCCCGTAACCCTGCCACGATTGCGGGTCAAGCTCTACCGCGATGGCGGCAAAATCCTGTGCCTCGCGGTAGAGTCGATTCTGGGCCGCGAGGTCGGCGAGCG
Organism: uncultured Gammaproteobacteria bacterium; assembly: GCA_945787265.1. Lineage (GTDB taxonomy): Bacteria > Pseudomonadota > Gammaproteobacteria. The sequence continues at coordinate 5,587 of CALZHS010000209.1, forward strand.
CGGTATACAGGCCGGCGTACCGGGGATTCAGCTCGAGCTCCCGTTGCTCGTCCGCCCTGAACTCGCCCGTGTTGCGCTCGAGGTGGTGCACCACCGCCAGCATGGCCAGTGCCTCAAGCGAAACGGGATTTACCTCGAGCGCCCGTTGAACCTCTGATTTTGCATCGTCATACTGCTCCAGCTGCAGGTACAAACGCGACATGAACACCCGGGCAGGAACCAGGTTCGGGTTGAGTTCGAGCACCTGCAGTGCGGTCAGCAAGGCCTCGGAGGAATAGTCGAAGTGCTGGCTCCTGGCCAGTCCCAGCAGCGCCAGCGGGTGTTTATCGTTCCTTGACAGTACTTCCTTGAAAACCTCGAGCGCTTCCTGGTTGTTATATTTCTCGAGCAACAGTTCACCCAGGGCGATTCCAGCATCGACTTCGGATGGATTCATGCGGCTCGCCTGGTCGAATAACTGTACTGCCTCTTTGAACAGCTGCGGATCTGTCTTGCCAAGCCTGCGCGTGGCGTTTGCAATCGCGTAAAGATCGCGGGCGTTCAGGCTCGGTTGCGTCTGGAAAGCAGCCCGGATCTCGTGATAGAAGCCCTGCGCCAGCTGCTCGTCGCCGCGGTGGTAATGAATCTCGGCGAGATTCCACTGTGCCATCGGTAAATCGACGTCTGCGAGGTCGATAACCTGCTGGAAATGCGCGAACGCTGCATCCAGGTCACCGGTGATGAACTCGAGTTCCCCAAGCTCGTTTAGCAGGCGCGCGTTGTTATTGTCCAGGCTGAGTTCACTGCGCGCCAGGTCGAGCGCCTGTTGATAGTCTCCCGCGAGGCGCAGGGTTCGGAGCGTTTCGAGGGTCGATGCACTGGCAACCAGGGCAACTTGAACGCAGACCAGTAGCAATGCCAGCAGGAGTTTCATCTATCCGTCCTGTGCCCTGATTTCACGGCTCAACAGCGCCAGGTCGACCAGTAAAATTTCGAGTTCGGCGTAATATTTTTCCGGTGCCAGGCTGTCACGCCGCATTTTGAGTTCGCTGATTGATTGCTCTATCGACTGCTTACGCTGCAGCATCGTGATCAGTGTACTGGAGGCGCCTGTCTCCTGTGACGGGGGCTGCTGCAGGTAGGTGCGATTTGCAAGCGCGCCGTCCGCTTTAAATTCACCGGGATCGAGGCTGCCCGTACCGTCGCCATTGTCGTCCAGCAACGCGTGCTCGGTCGGCAGTCGTTTTTCAGTTTCGAAACTGCGCCTGACTTCACGTCGCGCATAGTCGAAAGCCTCCAGCATTGAAATTTTTTCATCCTTGTCGCGGTCCGCCTCCATGGTTGTAAAGGCGGCGATAAACAATTCGCCGAACAGCGCCGCGTGATACTCGCGCCCGCTCGATGTTGCGGTAATAACAACGCGGTTTTCGCGACTCAGCGGTTGCAGAAAAGGACCGCTGGCCGATGCCGTGTTGACAATAACGCTGGCGCGATTGTCGAACACGGACATTGCCTCGGCGAACTCCTCGGCCGATATGTCGGGCCCGGGCAGGTTGAATACCGCGCTTTCGCCGCGCGGATTTCCATGGCCGATCAGTACCACGAATACACGATCTTCGGCGCCGGCCGTGGCGCTGATTTCCAGCAACGCCTGCTTGATCGTCGCCTTGTCAGCCTGCCGACGACGGACGGGTGTCTCGATTGTCGGGTCGGCACTCAGCAGCAGGATATTGCCGCTGTCGATACCGGCCCGGAGCGCCGCCTCGACCAGGCTCGAGGAAGCGCGCGTAAACTGTTGCCGGTAATTTTCGGTTCCGCCCAGGCCACTGATGATCAGCAGGTGGTGCTGCAGTGCCTGCGCGGGCGCAGCCAGCAATGCCAGGCAAACGACGAGCCCGATTTTCATACCAGGTTGCACCAGCGTCGATATCCCCATTCCGCGCACAACAACAACACCAGCAACAGGAATATCGATGGCATATCCCACAGTTCATAGCGAACCAGCGTGGTTGTCCCGCGTTGCTGCGCCTGTAATGCGTCCGCCAACCTGTCGGCGTCGCTGGCGTTGAAAAAATTACCGCCGGTCTCGGAAGCCAGTTTGCGCAGCAGTTTTTCATTCATTTCAGAGCGATAGTATTCGCTGCCATCCTCCGTTACCGTGAAGCGCGATTCACTGCTGCTGATTACTTTTTCCGATTGCCCGAGTTCGACGTGCAGCAGGTAATCCCCGGGATCACTAACCTCTATTTCAGTTTCGTAGACGCCGGGTTCGGACGGGTGTCGGGTCAGGCGCTTTACCTGCTCCAGTCCGGTCGGCGTCGTTAGTACCGACTGCAGCTCGCGCGGCGCAGCGGATTTTTCAACGAATTCCAGCACCTCGCTGCGCAACTTGATGGTTCCGCCAGAGTGAATGTTCTGGCTCGACAGGGAAAGGCTAACCTGCGCGGGAACGTCTTCGACCAGCCACCGTAGCAGTTGGCGCCACAGGATTTCATGGGTCTGATCCTCAGGCTCGATATCCTGGTGCATTTGCCAGAGCCATGAATTCTGTACCGCAAAAGCAATTACCCTGCCGCGGCCATAGCGCTGGGTAGCCATGATAACAAAAGGATCTTGCTGTGCTTGCGGTGCACTGGACAGCAGCAGGGTTGCCCCCGGTTTAACCTGCCGAATCGGATTGACAATGGTGAGCGGGGGCAGTGTTTGCCAGCGCGCAATCGATTTCTCATTGTTGTCGGCGATCAATAGCGCGGGTTGCACCAGGGCAGCCGCGGTCGGCTGGACTCTGACCTCGCGGCTGAATTCGGGTTGCGCCTGGTCGGCCATCACCACCGGCGAGATATCGTGGAGCAGCGAATCCCGGTAGCCGCCCTCGGCAAACGCATGGCGGCCACCGAGCATGAGCAGGCCACCGCCGCGCTCGCTGACAAACTCGACGATCATTTCCTGCTGTTCACGGCTCAGCAGGGATATTTCCACACTACCAAGGATCAGCGCGTCGTAGGCAAACAGTTCGTCGCGCGTAATCGGGAAACCACTGCGTAACTCCTGTTGCGATTCGATGCCTACCCGGTAAAACTTCGCATCCGCGGTTCTCACCAGGCCCGTTACGCCGAGGTTGCGGTCATCTGCGACCGCGCGTCGGACAAATTTCAACTCGAATCGGGGTT
>CALZHS010000210.1:0-3456 GCA_945787265.1 uncultured Gammaproteobacteria bacterium
GATCCACTGGCTATGGATGCCGATTGCAAGCATGGCGCGATGTTCGTTTCCGGTCTGGTACCATTTATTACGATACTGTCCATCCGGAAACTCCTTGGAAGATTCACCTCGCTGCCAGGCTTCACGGCTGCCGGCCTCGCTGCAGTCTTCAATCCACCATGCCGGTATCACCTGGCGGCCGTTGGCGAATCCGCGGTTACGCACCAGCTCGCCGAAGCGCAACAAGTCCCGGGGCAGTACGCAAATTCCCCCGGCGGTGCGCGCTGCACCCTTTCGATCAACGGTGATGTAGGCATTTGCCTCGGCACCCATGGGTTGCCACAGGTGTTTCGACATCAGGCTCGCCAGTCTTTCGCCAGCGGCCCGTTCCAGCACCCAGCCGAGCAGATCGGAATTGGGCGATTTATACTGCCAGACCTGGCCATGTTCACCGTCAGCACGCCCGATTGAACACAGGAAGTCGTGCAGGTTCTGGTCGATGGCATCAACCTCGCAGGGGTGCCAGGCGGTCGCTGTGCGATACTCGAGAAATTTTCCCTCGGTGGCCAGGTAGTCCTCGGTAAAGTCGATATTGACGACCATATCGAGCACCTGCTGCAGGCTCGCATCGCGGTACCCTGAATCCGCCAGCTCGGGGATGTACTCGACCACGGGCCTGGACGGGTCCAGCAATTCCCGGTCAACCAGAACCCCGGCCAGCATCGCGGTTATCGACTTGCTCACCGAAAACACGATATGCGGGCAGGTTTCAATCGCGGGATCGAGATACCATTCGTGCACCAGTTTGCCATGGTGCGCGACCAGCAATGCATCGCTGTTGGATTCCTCGAGCCAACGCTGCAGTGACCAGTCCGTAGCGTCGGGCGCCGCAACCGTTACGCTGTCTACATTGCCGGCAATAGATTTTTCAATTTTGCTAACGCGCTCTGCGCGCGCGATCTCCTCGGTCGGGATGATTTCGCGTACGTGGTGAAATGCCCAGCGATTGTTCCCCGGCTGTCGCCAGTTGGACAGGTTTAACTCGGTCGGTCGGGTCAGCATTATTCGAGCTCGGTAATAATATCCTGGTTATTGGAATCGAGCACAACCTGGCACATTTCGAGGTGCAGGCGTCCACCCGAATTGTAGGGATGGGACTCGACCACGGTTTCATTGAGCGTAATACCGAGACCCGGTTCGCCCGGTGCCGGCATGTACCCGGCATCCCAGGCCAATGGCTTGTTCAGAATCGCATCATGAAACTCGGTCTGGATGGTCTCCAGTATCAGGAAATTCGGGCAGCTGAACGCGACCTGGGCCGCCGCCGCATGCGCGATCGGACCACAGTAAATATGCGGCGCGATCTGGGCGTTAAACAATTCCGCCAGGACTGCGATTTTCCTGGTTTCCCAGATCCCTCCGCTGCGTCCGATATCCGGCTGCACTATCGAAACGCCGGCCTTCAGCGCCTGGTGAAACTCGACCCGCGTGGTCAGGCGCTCGCCGGTAGCAACCGGGATACTGGTCGCAGCAGCCACCTTGCCGATGGCTTCCATCTGGTCGGGCGGGCAGGGTTCTTCAAACCACAACGGATCGTAGGGCTCCAGTCGACGTGCCAGGCGGATTGCCGATGACGTCGTCATCTGCCCGTGTGTCCCGAAAAGGATATCGGCACGATCGCCAACCGCCTCCCGAATTTTGCGTACGTTTTCTTCGCAACGGCTCAGTTCGGTCAACGATAGCTCGCGTCCGCCCTGAAAGCTGTAGGGACCAGCCGGGTCCTGCTTGACCGCAGTAAATCCCATGTCGATGTAGTCAAGCGCGCGGGCTGCCGCTGCATCGGCGTCGTGATACACATCCGGAGCACCCTCATCCGGATTGCCATCTGCCGCGAGTGCCTCGGGATAGAGATAGGTATAGGTGCGCAGGTCTTCGTGAAACTTGCCCCCCAGTAACTGGTAAATTGGCTGGTCATGTGCCTTGCCGAGAATATCCCAAATCGCGATTTCGATGCCGCTGAATACGCCCATCATGCTGATATCGGGGCGCTGCGTGAACCCGGCCGAGTAAACACGCCGGAACATGGTTTCGATATGGTGCGGATCTTCACCGGCGATAAATCGCTCGAAGGTATCCTCGACCATCGCGCAGGCGATGTCTCCCGACACCGGAATACCATAACACTCGCCAATACCCTCGATGCCATCGTCGGTGGTAATCTTGACGATCACCCAGAAGGCCCCACCGATACCGCTTGGCGGCACCGTAACCCAGGTTTTGATATCCTTCAGAATCATGTTCTCGTCCGCGCCAGGAAATCCCGCTTAAGTTACTCCAATCGCCTGTTTTTCGAAACTAAAATCTGGGGTCGATGTTTTCTTGAAACTACCGGGGTACTGACCCTGAAATTCATTTTTTGCAAGGTATTCCTTTAATTCCTTCGAAAACGGTCGCTGCGAGCATTTGTTCGAGAGTCGGCTTACGACCCGAAGTCGGCATGGCGAGTGTGGATTCAGTATACTTTGCAGCAACAAAAACGAGGAGAACTTCATGTTCGAGTGGATTAGCAGCCCTGAAGCCTGGATCGCACTGGCCACCCTGACGGCACTGGAAATCGTGCTGGGCATCGACAACATCATCTTTATATCGATCCTGGTGTCGCGCCTGCCGGAGCATCAGCGCGAATTCGGCCGACGCGTTGGTCTTGCGCTCGCCATGCTAACGCGCCTGGCCCTGTTATTTTCTATTGCCTGGGTCATGGGCCTTAAGGAGCCCTGGTTCACGATACTCGAACAGGAGATATCCGGCAGGGATGCCATACTGATCATCGGCGGCTTGTTCCTGCTCTATAAATCCACCCAGGAGATCCACCAGAGCATGGAGGGTGTCGAGGAAGAAACCAGCGTCCCAATAGCGGCCGGATTTGCCGGCGTTCTGGTTCAGATTGCCATCCTCGACATCGTCTTCTCGCTCGACTCGGTAATCACCGCGGTCGGACTCGTCGAGCAAGTCTCCATCATGGCGATCGCAATTATTATTGCCGTCGGCATTATGCTGCTGGCGGCCAAATCCATCGGTGACTTCGTCGACCGGCATCCCACGATCAAGGTACTCGCGCTGTCATTCCTGATACTGGTCGGTGTCACACTGATCGTCGAAGGCTTTGATGTACATGTACCGAAGGGGTACATCTACTTCGCAATGGCTTTCTCTGTCGCGGTAGAAATGCTCAACATCCGCATGCGCAAGAAGGCCGCGGTGCCGGTGAAGCTGCATAAGCAATATAGCGAATCATGAATAATCAACTGGTTCGAAATATCGGGGCCGATGCAAGTGGCCGTTCCGTAACCTTTGATATGTGTTCGCGAGCGCCTGCTATTGGGAAAACCGGGGCCAGTTGCTAGCAAACGGGCAAAACGACCAGTTGCGCAATCTCGACATGTTTCGGTTGCCGTAGCGCGTATAACACGGTACGGG
>CALZHS010000210.1:3486-5464 GCA_945787265.1 uncultured Gammaproteobacteria bacterium
ACCAGGCCGGGCATAATTTCGGTGACCCGAATTCCCCGGTTGGCGTAATCGAGGCGCAGCGTTTCGCTGAAACCATGCACCGCATATTTACTACTGACGTAGGCGCTGCCAGTGGCATAGGGCCTAAGGCCTGCAATCGAACCCATATTGACGATATGCCCCGAGCCACGGGCCAGCATGCCATCGATTAACGCACGGGTAAGCCGTATCGTCCCCTGTACGTTGGTCTCGATAATGTCGGTCCACTGCTCGGCACTGCCTTCGTCAAACAGCCGCCGCCCACCGATATCATGTCCCGCATTATTGACCAGCACTTCGATGTCACGGAACTCCTGTGGTAAAGCCTGTGGTACGCCAGCTACCGCCGCACTATCGGTAACATCGAGCAGCAACGGGTAAAACCCGTCACCCAGCTCCGCGGCCAGCCGTTGCAACCGATCCTCGCTGCGCGCAGCCCCAACCACGCGATACGCCTGGTCTATCAATTGGCGACAAATCGCCTCGCCAATACCACCACTTGCACCAGATACCATGGCGATCGGGGGGGACGATTCAGACTTACTCATCAGCGGGTACCCAGTTCATTCTTGATCGACTCAAGCAATTTATCCATCTGGCGCGTCGAAATACCCGCCGAGAATCGCGCGACGTGCTGGATTGCCGGTGGTTCCGGCAAATCCACGTGCTCAATTTTCAAACCGCGGCTGTCGCCGCGACGCCCGCCCTGCTGGCGCTGCTCGAGCACGCCGAGATTGACCAGGCCGATGCCCAGTCCACTGCGCACCGCGTTCACCATGCCCTCGATACTCGGACATTCGAATACCACGCGCAGACTGCGACCGCTTTCGGCCAGTGCTTTCTCGGCCCAGGCCTTGTAAAAACAATCCTTGTGATAGGTGACAAACGGGATTGGGCGCCCGGGATCGAGCACAAAATCCTCCGCCTGCAACCAAACGACCTGCTGCTGGCCCAGCAAATGATCCCCTGCCTGCAGCTCTGACTCAAATACCTCGATCAGCGCCATGTCAATTTCACCGGCGCGCAGCCAGCGCACCAGCTCGGGCGTGTGTGCCACGCGTGAAGTCAACGCCACGTTCGGAAAACTGGTCGAAAAACTCGATAGTATTTGCGCCATCCCGGGGGCACTGATGTCCTCGGTGATGCCGAGGCGCAACTCGCCGGCCAGGTCACTCTGGTGAAAGCTGGCATAGGCTTCGTCATGCAGCTTGACCAGGCGCTGCGCGTAGTCGAGCAGTTTTTCGCCGTCGGCACTCAGGTTCAGCTTGCCGTCGGCGCGTGCAAACAGGCTGCGGTTAAGCTTGCGTTCGAGGCGTTTCATTTTGTGGCTGACCGCCGACTGGGACAGGTTCAGGCGTTTCGCAGCGCGGGTGATGCCACCGGACTCGGCAATAACGGTCAGGGCGCGCATGGAATCGATATCAAGAGCTGACATTATGACAAATTTCGATATAAGTTATGAAAATATATCGTTTTGTTCATGAAGAGACAATCGGTATATTCGACTTTCGATCAATCTCGCACCCTTTCCATGGCCCAGTACAAGAACCTGTTTCAGCCGCTCGAGCTGCGTCATCGCAGCCTCGACAACCGTATCGTCTTCGGCGCCCACACCGCTAACATGTCCGATCTCGGGCTGCCGGGCGAGCGCCATCGGGGCTACTACGAGGAGCGCGCGATCGGCGGCGCGGCGATGATCGTGGTCGAGCCGATGCCGGTGCATCCGACCGCGGTTTTAACCCGCGGTAACTTTCGTCACTGCGACGATGAAGTCATCCCGCACTTTCGCAAGATAACGGAGGCCGTGCATGCACACGGAACGACCATCCTGCAGCAGCTTTACCATGTCGGCCAGCACGGGGACTCCGACCTGTCATTCATGCCGCACTGGTCGCCATCGGGGCTTGCGTCCTACCACGATTCGGACGGCAGCCACGCGATGCTCGAGTCCGAAATCCTC
>CALZHS010000210.1:5508-15291 GCA_945787265.1 uncultured Gammaproteobacteria bacterium
CTGGGGGGGATCGCTCGAGAATCGCTGCCGCCTGTCGCTGTCGATCGTCAACTCGATCCGAGAAGCCTGTGGAGAAGATTTCATCATCGGTATGTCGATCGGATATGCCGACAATACCCCTTACATCATGACGCTCGAAGACTTTCAGCAAGTCATCGAACTGCATGATCGCAGTGGCAATCTCGACTATGTCTCCTGCGGTTCGGGTAACTATGTCGACTACGAACGCGTCATGCCAACCTTTGTCTACGGTGAAAAACAGGGTGTGCCCCTGGCCGCTGCGCTCAAGCAGGTCGTAACGCATGCCAAAGTTACTGCCGAGAGCCACATCCGCACGCCTGAAAATGCCGACTACACGATCGCCAGCGGTGACTCGGACCTGGTATCAATCGTGCGCGGACAGATTGCCGACCCGCACCTGGTTAACAAAGCGCGTGCAGGACGCGATGAAGATATCCGCGGCTGTATTTCCTGCAACCAGATGTGCTGGGGGCGGCGCTCGCGTGATTACTGGATATCCTGCCTGGTCAATCCGTCCGCCGGGCGCGAGTTCGAGTGGGGTGGAGATCGCTTTGACAAAGCCGACGTGACGAAAAAGATTCTCGTGGTCGGCGGTGGACCCGCGGGCATGGAAGCGGCACGCGTTGCCGCCGAGCGCGGTCACCAGGTGACCCTGTGCGAGGCGCTGGGGGACCTTGGCGGACAGTTCCGTCTCGCCGGGCTCGCCCCACGCCGCGGCCAAATCACCGAGCTGATGGGCTGGTACCTGCGCCAGTTCGAACAACTCGATGTCGAGGTGCGTTATTTTTCACCGATGGACGAGCAGGACATACTCGAGTTCGGTGCCGACGAAGTCGTGCTGGCAACCGGTTCGATGCCGGACGGCCTGGCAAAACAGCGCTGGTTGCCCGAGGCCGAGGAATTACCGGGACTAGGTAATGGCAAGGTATATGCTTGCGAGGAAGTCTTCCGCGACCAGGCGGAGCTCGGCAAAGCGGTCATCGTGCTCGACGAGGGCGGTAACTGGCGTGGTACCGGTACTGCCTGGTACCTGGCCGACAAGGGCCACGAGGTTAGCATCGTTACGCCCGATCCGATGATTGGTCAGGAGTTGACGCGCACGACTTCGGATTCGCTGATTCGCGAAAACCTCGCCAAACTGGGTGCAAATTTCATACTCGAATCGGTCATCGAACACTGGCATGGCGACCGTGCGGAAATCCGCTCGCTGCTCGATGGATCGATCACCAGTATTGAAGCCTCGGCTATCGTGACTGCCACCACCAACACAGTGTATAACGATGTCGAACTGGCGCTTGCTGAAACCGAGGTTCGTTTCCACGTCATCGGCGATGCCGCCGCGCCAAGGCAGGCGCCTTACGCATTCCACGACGGCCGCAAGATCGGCCTGGCCCTGTAGCGCGATGGCAACCCGACGCAGAAGACAGGGCGGCAGCGCGGCACGGCGAGCCGCAGTAGCCAGCGCCGCGATCGTGCATCACCCCGAGATCAAGCGTGGCATCCCGATCATGGAGGTTACCAACCAGGAAGGTGTCGAGCTGATTCATGATTTTGCAATGCGCGTCGCGGAAGAAATCGGTTGCGACTTCCAGGACCCGGAATCGCTCGACTACTGGCGCCAGACCGGCGCCGAAATCGACGGCGAGCGCGTCATGATCGGGCGCGCGGAACTGCTCGAGCTGATCGGCAAGATACCGTCGTCATATGTACATCATGCGCGCAACCCGAAACGCTCGGTGCGCGTCGGCGATGGTCACGCGGTGGTGTCCCCGTCTTACGGCGCACCCTTCGTGCGCGATATGGACGGTGTGCGCCGCTACGCGACGCTGGAAGATCTCAACAACCTGCAAAAGCTCAATCACATGGCGTCGACGGTGCATATCGCCGGCGGCACCATCGTCGAACCGGTCGACATCCCGGTGCCGCACCGGCATTTGCACATGGCCTACAGCGCGCTGAAGTATTCCGATAAACCGATCATCGGCAACGTCACCGCGCGCGAGCGCGCCGAGGATACGGTCGACATGATGAAGCTCGTATTTGGCGAAGAATTTGCGACCAACAACACCGTCACCACCTCGTTGATCAACGCCAATTCGCCGCTGGTGTGGGACGAAACCATGCTCGACGCGCTCAAGGTTTACGCGATGTATAACCAGGCGGTCATGTGTTCTCCGTTCTCGATGGCCGCGGCAAGCACACCGGCCAGCAATGTCGGCACGGTTGGCGTAGTGCTCGCCGAGGCGTTGATGGCAATGGCGATGACGCAGATTATTCGCCCCGGCGCGCCGATGCTGTTCGGGGTGCCGGCGATGACGGTTGCGCTCAATAGCGGTGCGCCGGTGCACGGCTCGCCGGACTCGGCGATGGTGCAGTTCCTGTCGAGTTCGATGGCGCGTTACTACAGGGTACCGCACCGCTCGATCCTGAATGTCGCGACGTCAAAATCAGGCGACATGCAGGCAGCTTACGATTCGATGTGGGGACTTTTCCCAAGCATGCTCTCCGACGCCAACTGGTTGACCATGGCGGGCGGTATGCTGGAAGGCGCGTTGACCGTTGGCTACGGCAAGACCATGATCGATTTCGAGCAGCTCGATGCCTTTTATCATTTCCTGCAGGGCCCGGATTTCAGCGATATCGAGGAAGTCTTCGAAGCCACCAAAAGTGTTGGACCCGGCGGACACTTTCTCGGCGAAACGCACACGCTCAACAGCAATCTTTTCATCTTCGATTCACAGCATAATAACTCCTACGAACAGTGGGATGCTGACGGTCGACTCGATAGCGAAGCGGTTGGGGTACGCAAGGCAAAACAGTGGCTGCAAAAATACGAGGCGCCACCGATCGATGAGGCTCTCGACGAAGCGTTACTGGACTACATCGCACGACGCAGCCGCGAAATTCCAGCCGCCTGAGGATTTACCTTTCCGATACTGGCAGACAAAGCCCGCTTTAATCCAGTATCTTCAGCTGTTCCAGAACATGATCGAGTAAAAACTGTGCAATCACCCGACCCTTGTCTGGAGTAGCGAGCGTCGCCTGCCCGAATACACCCGAACGCGACCACAACCCCTGGCCCTTACTGCGCGTGAAGCGGCCTTCGCCCTCGACGCCATCGTCGACCGCGAGGCGCATGTCCACGACTTCCGGTGCAATATGCAGCATTAGTGAGGTTTCGTGTTCGTCGGCGTGTGAGCCGTATTGCTGCTCGAGCAAAGCAGGGCTTGGTCGAGGTTCAGGTATTCGAGGGTAATACTCTGATCCAGCAATCGTTTGGCCTCCGCGAGCGGCTGCAGCGTCGACAACCCGGTATTAGCCACGTAAAAACGCGACAATCCAAAACCAGCCAGGCTGGTGCAGGTGTCAACGATGACATCGCGCGCGGTTTCGCTGCGCAAACTGATGGACCCTGGATACTCGATAAAGGCGGGATAAAAAGATGCATTGATCAACGGCGCGATGACCACCGGTAACCGTTGCCTGATTTCTTCAGCCAACCAGGTTGCAATGATGGCATCATTGTTAAGCGGCAAATGTGGTCCATGTTCTTTCGCTGCTGCACCGAGGGGTATCACGACAACGGGGTTGCTCTCAAACCATTGCTCCGCCTCGATCCAGCTCAGCGTTTCAAGTTTGACTCCGTGCTTCATGTTTCTCTATGGTTCACCGGATTACCGAGTAGAATTATTCTGATGATAACCCGTGATAAAACTTAATACACAACATCGTTCAATCCGTTTATGCTCGCATGACTTGTATCGGCAGCGGTGCAGATATCGCCGCGCGCAGATATTTATCGAGCTTGAAAAGACAAATACAGGATGAAGAATCAGGAAAGCCATTCAGCATGGAATCCGGGGATTGAATCGGAAATACCGCCCACCTATCGTGAGCTCGAAACGATTTACAATTCCGCGAACGTTTTCACCACGCTGGCCGAAGTTAATGAACTCGTGGCGGAAACCGGGCTAAGCCCGGAAGAACTGATCAGCTTCCGCCCACATCGGCTGGTTTTGCATGAGCTGATCGTGCGTATTACTGCAGACATCGTGGTACTCGAAGGCGAGTACGAAGAAGACCTCGGTATCAATTTTCGCACCATCGCGCGCAAGATTTTCAGCAAGTATGTCATCCCCAACCTGATGCAGATTGAGCACGGATTTGAAACCATGTGGACCCGGATCGAGGATATTACCCAGCTGGAACTGGAGCAGGCACTGGCACCACAGACACCCACGGTTAGTGCGAAATCTTCTTTCTGGTCGCGGTTGCGGGGTGCCAGTCCGAAGCGGCCTGCAGCTGCTCCGCAAAGCAGGCAGGAACGTGAATTCGAGCTCATCAATAGTTATAAGCAGCGCGGTCTCAATGCCGACGACGAACTATCACGCGCTGTCTATCGAAGCTTGTACCGGGTTCTGGGGTCGATAGCGACGACCCGCGGATTTGTTGGTAACGATCCGGATTACCTGAAAAATATCTGTGTCCGGCATGCCTGTAATTACCTCGGCAGCCGTGAGATCGGCAACAAGGTCGGCAAACTGGTAGACGAGGCCATCGCCGCCGAAGGCTACGAGCGCATCGCGGATGCCGAGAAACCGATACTGATCAGCCTCAAGGGGGCTTCCGCCGCCGGCAAGAGTTCGTTGCGCCCGATGTTGAGCCAGATGATGGCCGATCTCGGTATCGAAGATCACGGCTATGGCACGATCAGCCCGGATATCTGGCGTCGTATGCTGCTCGATTACGATGCCCTCGGTGAGAGCTACAAGTACGCAGGCCGGTTTACCAGCCATGAAATCAACATTATCGATACCAAGCTCGATCATTACATCCGGGCCAAGGCCGAGCAGCGGCATTCGATTCCGCACCTGATGGTGGACCGGTTTCGCTTTGATAGCTTCGCCAGCGAGAAAATCACCCGCGTCCTGCACAAGACCTACGTGCGCTACATCGACACCATGTATATGTATTTTGTCGTCACGCCGCCAGAAGCTACTGTCGAACGTGGCTGGGAACGTGGACTGATGCGCGGCCGTTACAAGGCGGTGGAAGATTTTCTCGGCCACTGCATCGAGGCCTATGCCGGTATGCCCAAGCTGCTGTTCAAATGGCTGGCCAACGACAAGCCAAGATACTTCTTCGAGTTTCTCGACAACAGTGTCGCCAAGGGCACCTATCCAGAACTCATCGCCCGCGGCACCCAGGGGCAAATGCAGATCTACCGGGTTCGCCCCCTGATCGACATCGAGCGTTACCAACGCATCAACGTGCTCGCAACCAGCCCGGAACAGGTTGCAGCATCGGCCGAACTGTTGGAAGTGGAAAACAATCTCGGATTTCTGCGTCAGTGCATCTCGAAAATCAAACTGATCGAGTTTGTCGACATTAATACTGACACCAGTTTCCTGGCGATTCGCTCGGGCAGTTTCGATGTCGTCGACGACGATCTTTTCAGGCGAAACCTGGCCGATGAAACCCTGCGCGAGATTGTCGCCTTGCTGGCGCCCGATTTGCTGCCCGAATAAAGACTGGGCTAAACTTCTGGTAATCCGGGGAGGATAATCATGAACAAACCCACCAGGGGTAGCTGCCTGTGCCAGGCCGTCACCTACCAGTTTCACGGCCCTGAATACATTTTTCAATATTGCCACTGTTCGCGCTGTCGCAAGTTCACCGGCAGCGCATATGCGAGCAATATCCTGGTCGACCCGAAACAGTTCGAATGGCTGAGCGGAAAAGACCTGGTCGGTCGTTTCGATCACCCGGAAGCAAAGCATTTTGCGACCTGTTTCTGCAAGCAATGCGGTTCTTCTTTACCCTGGCTTTCGCAAAGCGGCACCGCGATGATCATCCCGGCCGGTACCCTGGACGAAGATCCCGGAATCAGACCGACACAGAACATATTCTGGAAAGATCGCGCACCCTGGCGCGCCGCGGTGGAGGACCTGCCGCAGTATGACGAACTACAGCCACGCAAGGTGAAAAAAGCAGCGGAGCCCGAATGAAAACCACGAAATTGATATACCTGGGAGTTCTTGTCTTTTTGAGCGGGATTGTTAACGCGGCGGCACCTTTCGGGAACGATAACGACGTCCGCTATGCCAGCAACTTATGGCAGACGATGCTGGATGCCGGCTATGCCGGAAAAGACGGACTCATGTCGCGACCTTACATCGGCCAACACCCGCATGGAGCGATACTCGATACCATCTCGGGGAAAATAGTCATTGACGGCAAACTGAACGATATTATTGTCAAGCGCAACTACAACGGTGAAACGATCAGTATCGCCAAAGTCGCCAGTGAACCGGCGAAATATTTGCAGGCCATTACGGTAATGCTGGAACGCCCTGGTTATGATCCCGAAACCGGGGACTGGTTTTGGGCAAAATTTCGGACGGATGGCAGCCTCGACACCAATCCGGAGGGTATCATGCTGGCCGGCAAAGTAACGGATTGCATCGCCTGTCATACTACCGCCCCGGGCGGTGACATGATTTTTCTGCGTGACTAACTGATACCGCGACGTCATTTCCGCTGGCGTGGGAATGACATTCTCTAAAACAAATTCTGCTGCTGGCGCGTAATCTCGTCCATCGAAGATCCGATGGCGTTGAGTATGGTATCAGCAATCGGTGTTAACTGTTTCTCGACGATGTGGTCATAGTCTAGCTTTGCATTCTGACACTCAAGGGTCTGTGCCCCGGCAACGGTAATCACGTAATCGACCCAGCTGCGATTGCGATATCGCGACGGCTGTTGATTGCGCTTGAATTCCGCCTCCGCCTTGATCGCGGCCTGCGCATGGGGTGGGATATTTTTCTGGTACTCCGCAAGCTTCTTATGCAGGCGCTTTCGATACACGAGCTGATGATCGAACTTGCCATCGTAAAGGTCCGCGATCGTTTGCCGTATATAATCGCTATACTCGTCGCCGTCAAATACCAGCTGGTACAGGGTTTGCTGAAACTCGCGCGCCAGCTCGGTCCAGTCGGTGCGCACGGTTTCCAGGCCCTTGTAAATAATTCTGCGATTACCCTGCTCATCATCGATTAAACCGGCGTAGCGCTTCTTGCTGCCCTGGTCCGAGCCGCGCATGGTGGGCATGAAGAATTGCCGAAAATGGGTTTCGAACTCCATTTCCAGGCAGGACTCGATGGCGTACTCCTGCTGCAGATGTTCGCGCCAGTACCGGTTTATGGTATCGACCAGGTGCTTGCCGATTTCAGCCGCGGCGCGATTGGCGCGTGGGCCGTTTAGCGCTACAAAAACCGAATCGGTGTCTCCGTAAATGACTTCGTAGCCCTCCGCCTCGATGAGTTTCACCGTCTGGATAATGATGTCGTGACCGCGTTTGGTGATCGAACTGGTCAAACGGGAATCGTGCAGGCGACAGCCGGAGGTGCCGAGCACACCGTAAAATGAGTTCATGATGATCTTGATTGCCTGCGATAACGCGGCGTTGCCGTCGTGCTTGGCCTGGTCTCGCGCGGCCCACAGGTTTTCGATTATTTGCGGCAGAATATGTTCGTGCTTGTGAAATCAAGCACCAGCACCGAATCCCGTAAACCGGGGGTCGAATCCATGACGTATCCCCCAGGCGCGCTCAATTCCCCCTGGTAGTCACCAATATTCGGAGCGATGTAGCCCTTGCGGTGCAGACGCGGCAGGTAGAGATTGTCGAATGCGGCTACCGAACCGCCAGGGCGATCCATTTCGAGGCCGGTAAGCCGGGCGCGCTCGATCGAGAAATTGACCAGGTCGAGCTTTTCGAAAATCTCCCAGACCAGTTGGCAATCTTCCAGGTTGTAGGCCGCCAGGGTTTCTTTTTCCTGCCTGAACTGGCGCTTGATTTCCTTTGCCTTGTAAAGCGGATCAGCGTGAGTCTTGTCGTGAATCAGCTTGCCTCTCCCAAGCAGTTCCCGGGCCACCGATTCCAGCGCAAAGCTGGAAAAGCTGTAGGTCGCCGAGCGCAGCGTATCGATGCCATCGAGTACCACCCGTCCCGGTATCAATACAAAGTAGTGATTGCGATCAGCCTGGGACTGTCGCCACAACGGTTGTGATGCCCCGCGGCCGATGTCGAGCGGCACGCCGAGCGCCTGGGACTTTTTCTGCAATAGCCGGAGATCAAAGTTAATCACGTTCCAGCCAATCAGAATATCGGGATCGATTGTATCTACCCACTCGATCCATCGCCGCAGCAAGCTGGTTTCATCCGCGACATACTCGATCAGGTCATTATCCACCCCTTCACCGATCATCAGCACGCGGTTAATGTTTGCGCTTACAAATGCAATTGAAAACAGCGTATCGCTCTCGTAATCGGACTCGATGTCGAGCGACATGACTTCAAATTTCGGCGTGTAGTGGCCGGGCTGAAAACGAACGTTATGCAGCGCCTGCTTGCTGTAGTCTGCATCAACATCGATCGAGGCGGTAATGAAACGCTCGCACAGGAAGCGCTCGGTCGGACGAATGTCGGCCTCGTAACAGGCGATACCGTTTTGCTCCAGCCGATCGCGTGCGCGGTACAGTTGTTGCTGTGAAGACAGGTAAACCGCACTCACCGGTTCGTCGCTAAAGGTCTTCAGCTGCAGCGGTTTGATTGACACACCGCGCACGCTGCCAAGCAATTCGGTCGCCGCCTGGGCATCCGCCTGGCGGATAAAAAACAGGGCTTGCTGTTGATGGATGGACACCGTCAGCGGGCCCTGTGCGGTCGCAAGCCAGAAGTCCAGTCGCACGCCATCCGGCTCGTCGGACCACTGGCGCGTCAATAAAAATGCTGGAGTCAACAGACCGCTTCCGAAAAAAGGTTAACTTTAACGTACATTACATTATTATCGCGGATTCCCGTGCAATCATGCGTCATACCTGGAGACCGTCATGCATCTTTCCCGCTTCCCGCGACTGCATTTTGCCCATTTACCGACGCCGCTCGAGCCGTTAGAGCGGATCTCCGGGCACCTGGGCGGCCCGAACCTCTGGATCAAGCGCGACGATTGTACCGGGCTGTCATCGGGTGGGAACAAGACCCGCAAACTCGAGTTCCTGATGGCTGACGCAGTTGAGCGCGGCGCCGATACGATTATTACCCAGGGAGCCACGCAGTCGAATCACGCACGTCAGACCTGCGCGATTGCGGCCAAGCTCGGTTTGGACTGTCATATCCTGCTCGAGAATCGTACCGGGTACCATGACGAGGCCTATGCCCATAACGGCAATGTTTTACTCGACCAGCTGCACGGGGCAAGCATTTCGATTCGTCCCGCGGACAGCGACATGAACGCGGAAATGGAGCAGCTTGCACAGCAACTTCGTGATGATGGCAAAGAGCCTTACATCATTCCCGGGGGCGGATCGAACGAGACCGGCGCGCTCGGATATGTCAACGCGGCGTTCGAATTA
The DNA here is from genome assembly GCA_945787265.1 of uncultured Gammaproteobacteria bacterium. Classification (GTDB taxonomy): domain Bacteria; phylum Pseudomonadota; class Gammaproteobacteria. The sequence continues at coordinate 14,944 of CALZHS010000210.1, forward strand.
ACCCACCAGGCAAACGAACGCTCGTTGAGGATTGATCACCTGGTGCATGCCACCGGCAGCGCCGGCACCCAGGCCGGACTGGTGGTCGGTATGGAAGCGATGCACAGCCGCATCCCGGTCTACGGCGTCAGCGTGCGCGCGGAAAAACAAAAACAGGAAGAAAATGTTTATGGCCTGGCACAGCGTACTGCCGAATTCATGGGTTTGAGCGCGAACCTGGTCGCGCGTGACAAGGTTGTCGCCAACAGTGACTATGTCGGTGAAGGCTACGGTCTTCCTACCGACTCGATGGTCGAAGCCGTCAAGATGCTGGCCAGTTACGAGGGCATCCTGCTGGACCCGGTCTAT
>CALZHS010000211.1 GCA_945787265.1 uncultured Gammaproteobacteria bacterium
TGACGCCGATGGTCGCGTTTTATACGCTGCAGGGTGTCAAAACCATGAGCACCCGTATCGAAGCGCAGTCTGCCAACGCGCTCAAGGTGGCCCAGTTTCTCGAAACCCATCCGAATGTCGATCGCGTCTGCTATCCCGGGCTGGAATCCTTTCCGCAAAAAGAACTCGCCGACCGCCAGGCCAGCGGACATGGTTCGATGCTGTGGTTCGATGTTCACGGCGGGGTCGAATCCGGTAAAAAACTGATGGATACCCTGCAACTCTGGAGTCTTGCAGAAAACCTCGGATCGGTCGAATCCCTGGTCACGCACTCGGTGACCATGACGCATGCCGATATGCCCAGGGAGGAGCGCCTTGCCGCCGGTATTACCGATGGCCTGGTGCGCCTGTCGACCGGCCTTGAGTCGGCCGAGGACCTGATTGCCGACCTGAAGCAGGCACTGGACGGACTCTAGGCACGCAGCGCATGCTGATTTCCAGCATCGAAACCTTTGCCACCGAGTACGTAACGCTGGTGCGGGTGCGCACCGATGATGGGGATGAAGGCTGGGGGCAGGTATCGCCCTACAATGCCGACCTTACCGCCGAGGTTGTCCACCGCCAGGTCGCCTGCCACGTACTGGGTATGGATGCCTCCGACATCGACGCGATAACCGCCATCGTGCTGGACCGCGAGCACAAGTTCCAGGGAACCTACCTGTACCGGGCGTTGTGCGGAGTCGATACCGCGCTGTGGGACATTCGCGGCAAGCGAGCCGGTAAAAGTGTGCAACAGCTGCTGGGCGGCAACCGCGTTGAATTTCCGGTTTATGCCTCAAGCATGAAGCGTGACATTACGCCGCAGCAGGAGGCCGAGCGCATGCTCGCGTTACGTGACAAATTCGGCTATCACTCGTTTAAATTCCGCATTGCGCAGGAATGCGGGCACGATATCGATCAATGGCCCGGACGCACCGAGGAAATCGTCAGAACCATGCGCGCTACCCTCGGCGACGATGTCACCCTGATGGTGGATGCTAACAGCGGTTATACACCGCAAAAAGCAATCGAGGTCGGACAGTTGCTTGCCGATTACGGCATCAGCCATTACGAAGAACCCTGCCCTTACTGGGAACTCGATTGGACTCGTGAAGTAAGCTTGGCACTCGAAATCGACGTCACCGGGGGTGAACAGGACAACAACATGATCGTCTGGAAACAGATGATCGACAGCCATGCGGTTGATATCGTGCAGCCCGATATCTGCTACATGGGTGGTATAACCCGCACTCTCCAGGTTGCGAACTACGCCAAACAGGCCGGTATTCCCTGTACACTGCATTCGGCGAATCTAAGCCTGGTTACCCTGTTTTCGATACACTTCATGGCGGCCATCGAAAATGCGGGCAAATACGTCGAATTCTCGATCGAGGGCAGTGACTACTACCCCTGGCAGGAAAACATTTTCAGCCCTGCCTTTGAAATCAGGGATGGTAACGTATTAATATCTGATAAACCCGGCTGGGGGATTGATATTGATCCCGAGTGGATTGCGCTCAGCGATTATCGGATCAGTTATAATGGCTCTCGATTCTAACTCTGATCACGGCAACCGAAACATGACGATTTATAATTCTGTACTTGAACTGATTGGCAACACCCCGATTCTGAAACTCAAGCAATTCGATACCGGGCCATGCGAATTGTTTATAAAGATGGAATCTGAAAATCCAGGGGGATCGATCAAGGACCGGATCGCGGTAACCATGATTGAAGCCGCCGAGGAAGAAGGCAAGATCCAGCCCGGCGGTACGATAATTGAAGCAACTGCCGGCAATACCGGCCTCGGACTCGGGCTGGTTGCCGCGCAAAAGGGTTACAAACTGATCCTGGTGATCCCCGACAAAATGAGCCCCGACAAAATTCGACATATCCGCGCAATGGGGGTCGACGTACGCCTGACCCGCTCGGACGTGCAGAAAGGCCATCCCGAGTACTACCAGGACTACGCCAAGCGTCTCGCCGCCGAGATCCCCAACTCTTACTTTATTGACCAGTTCTCCAACCCCAACAATCCAAAAACCCACCGGATTGATACCGGGCCGGAAATTCTGCGTCAAATGGATGGCAAGCTCGATGCGATGGTGGTCGGGGTGGGATCGAGCGGCACCGTGACCGGCCTCGGCTGGTATTTTCATGAACATGCACCCGGTTGCGAAATGATCGTTGCCGACCCGGAAGGCTCTATTCTTGCCGAAACGATTAACACTGGACATACGCCAAAGGCAGGATCATGGCTGGTCGAGGGCATCGGTGAAGACTTCATGCCGCCGATCTGCGATATCAGCCTGGTCAAGAAAGGCTATTCAATAAGCGACAAGGAGGCGTTTCAGACGCAGCGAGAACTGCTGCGCAAGGAAGGCATTATCGCGGGCTCGTCTACCGGCACCCTGCTTGCTACCGCACTGCGTTACTGTCGCGAGCAAACCACGCCGAAACGGGTACTCACTTTTGCCTGTGATACCGGTAACAAGTACCTGAACAAGTCGTTCAACGATTCCTGGCTTGCCGACCAGGGCTTGCTGGAGCGGGAAACCCATGGTGACTTGCGGGATATTATCGCGCGGCCAATGGATAGTGGCGACGTCGTTACCGTCACCTCTGAAGACAACCTGCTCACGACCTATAAAAGGATGCGCATGTTCGATGTGTCGCAATTGCCGGTAGTCGACGACGGGCATATCGTCGGATTAATCGACGAGTCCGATATTCTGCTCGGCATCTACGAAGACGAGGATAACTTCCAGATGAAAGTTGCCGAGGTCATGGTAACCCGCCTCGAGACGGTCTCCCCGACCGCCAGCATCGATAAGATCGTCGCGCTGTTCAAGGAAGACAAGGTTGCGATCATCGCCGATAGCGATACCTTTTACGGCCTGATTACCCAGATCGACCTGATCAATCATCTGCGTAAAACCACGCACTAACCTGATCTACCCGGGACATCAAACGGCCTGTCATAGGGCCGTTTTGACTTCCACCAGAAAACATTATTAAATGCCGTGGCTCACCCGGCTATTGGGATGAGCTAATACAACCAGAGATTACCGCTATGGAAGTCCAGCGCCTGCACACCAGTCTCAGCTCCAAGATTATCATCCAGTTCAGCGTCGTGGTAATCGCGGTGATCATACTGATCGCGCTTAATTTTGATCTCATTTACCCGTTTTACTTTGAAAACCAGCTGACCAATATCGGGGTTGCCATCAATAGCACGATCCTGGGCCTGCTGATTATTGGACTCGGCAATATTCTTTATAACCTGCTGCGCTATCGTCGCGAAGAAGGCACCCTCGCCGCTTTTGTCAACAATGTCGATTCGCAAAAGCCTGATCTGATGGAGGGCCTGCCGGCCGATTCGGTTGTCGCCCGGCGACACGTAACGATGCGCTCTATCCAGAAGGCAAACGGTGAAATCAACCATAGCGCACTCGCGGCAATGTTAAACGCCGATGAAGCCACGCACTTTGGTTTAATTCGTTACATTAACAATATTTTGATCCTGACCGGTGTTTTCGGCACCATCCTTTCTCTATCGATTGCGTTACTGGGTGCGTCTGACCTGATCGACTCGGCCGGTGCCAGCCTCGGTGGTATGGGGCTGGTGATCTCCGGTATGTCAACCGCGCTTTCGACCACCATTACCGCGATCGTGGCCTACGGCATATTCGGTTACTTCTACACCCGACTGAACGACGTGCAAACCCATTTTCTCAGCGGGGTCGAACACCTGACCTCGGTCTATCTATTACCCCAGTACGTGCGCTCCGGGGACGATATCCTGCACAAGATGGGTGACCTGATCAAATCGGTCATTTTTGCCACCGACAACTTGAAAAAGACCCAGCAGCTATACCATGACTCCGCCGTCGCGCTGCAGCAGACAATCGAAGCAAACCAACAACAGATCGACCACCTGAACCACGAGATGGAGGCCATCAAGCAAATACTGCGTGAAGGTTTTCGGCTGCCCTCGCTCGGCAGCGAGCGTTAGCGAACAATGGAGGCCGGCTTTCCATCTATCGGCGGCAGCCACGCGGGTATCGGCGGCGAAAACAGCTTCTGGCCGTCTTTCACCGACATCATGATGGTGATCACGATGATTTTCCTGATGGCAACCAGCCTGCTGGTGGTGCGCAACTGGCAGCTGGTTGCAGAACTGCAGGAGAGCATCGCGGCAGAACAAATAGCGTCGCAGATGATCGAGTCGACAACGCTGGAAAACGCGACGCTCGAAGAGCGTCTAGCCAATGCCGAGCAAAGTAACTCTATACTGCGCCTGCGACTGTTAAAGAAAGAAGAGGAGCTCGATCTTGCACAGACCGCGATACGAGAGCAGGAAACCCGAATCGCATCGATAGAGCTGCAGAATACCGAGCTGCGATTCACGCTGCAGCAATCCCGGTCACAGCTCGAAGCAGCAGGTCTCGAAATCGATGCCGCAAACGCGCAATCCCGGGCGTTGTCACAGCAGATTGCCGAATTGAATCAACGACTGTCGCA
>CALZHS010000212.1 GCA_945787265.1 uncultured Gammaproteobacteria bacterium
CTTTACCAGCCCAGGACCGAGTTCAGCAAAGCATTAAAAGAACGACAGATTATGTTTCTTGAGCGTATGGAGTATTACCAGGAAACTGGTAGATTCAATGACTGGTTGCAGCAAAATCAAATGGCGCGGGAAGACGTTCTGGTGGCTCGATTCGGCGGTCGCTACGGCGTGGTATGGCTGGTATTTGATCTGGACGGCAAATATCTGTCATATTTCTAGATAAATTGCCATTTACCTGTTGCGATCCCGTCGATCGGTTGCTTCCTATGTTGGAAATTTCGCGAGACTATTATAAAATCCCGTGCCTTTTCAAAACAGACGGCTTGCCGTCGGAAACGGCTCGCGGGTTAGTAGACCGGAGATATTGATGCCAATTTATGAATATGTTTGTAATGAGTGCGGCCATGAATTTGACGCACTGCAGAAAATGAGTGATCCGCCACTCAGTAACTGTCCTGCCTGCGAAAAAGAAGCGCTGAAAAAGAAAATCTCTGCACCGGGATTCCGACTCAGCGGTTCAGGTTGGTACGAGACTGACTTTAAATCCGACAAGCAGAAGAATTTATCGAAAGCGGACAGCACGGACAAGGATTCATCCGGCAAATCGACGGATAAAACAGCGGCCAAGCCAGATGACAAGAAAAAGGCATCCAGTAAAGAGGCTGCCGCCTGAACAATTGTTCGGCAACCACGCCGGACGTTGCCTAATTTAATCTACTCGGACAATTCAATATGCGCACGCATTATTGTGGTGAGCTTAATCAGCAATATATCGATCAACCGGTCAGCGTATGCGGCTGGGTTAATCGCCGGCGAGACCATGGCGGGGTAATCTTTGTTGATTTGCGCGACAAGAAGGGAATGTTGCAGGTAGTTTTTGATCCTGACGATGTAGCAATGTTTGCCCAGGCCGAGACCTTACGTAACGAATTTGTGATCAGGGTTGAGGGAAAGCTTCGCGTCCGCCCCGAGGGCACCACCAATCCCGAGATGGCAACCGGCGAAGTCGAATTGCTGGCGCAGAAACTGGAAATCCTGAATGCATCCGAGACCCCGCCTTTCCAGCTCGACGACGAGGACGTTCACGATGACAACCGCTTAAAGTACCGTTATATTGACCTGCGCAGGCCGGAGATGCAGTACCGCATGCAGTTGCGCGCGCAGGTGACGCACTTTTTACGCAGCTGGCTCGAAGATAGCGAATACCTCGACATTGAAACCCCGATGTTGACGCGGGCTACGCCGGAAGGAGCACGTGACTACCTGGTGCCAAGCCGCACGCATCCGGGCACATTTTTTGCCCTGCCGCAGTCGCCGCAGCTGTTCAAGCAGTTACTGATGATGTCGGGTATGGATCGCTATTACCAGATTGTTCGCTGCTTCCGCGACGAGGATTTACGCGCCGATCGACAGCCCGAGTTTACGCAGCTGGATATCGAGACTTCGTTTATGGACGAAGAGCAAATTATGGCGCAGATGGAAACCATGATGCGCGGCCTGTTCAACGAGGTGCTCTCGGCCGACGTCGATAGCGAATTTCCGCGCATGTCATGGGCGGAGGCGATGGAACGCTTTGGTTCGGATAAACCCGATCTGCGCATCAAGCTCGAGCTGCGTACCATTTCCGACGTACTCGAAAAAGTTGAATTCAAGGTATTTTCGGGTCCGGCAAATGATCCCGAGGGCAGGGTAGCAGCCTTGCGTGTGCCTGCAGGCAACGAACTGACGCGCAAAGAAATCGATGACTACACCAGTTTTGTCGGTCAGTACGGTGCTAAAGGGCTGGCTTACATAAAATGTAACGACGTTTCCCAGGGGCGGGAAGGCCTGCAGTCGCCGATCCTGAAATTCCTGCCCGATGATGCAATACAGGCGATTCTCGAGCGCAGCGGTGCCGAATCGGGGGATCTGATTTTCTTTGGTGCCGACAAGGCGAGCGTGGTAAATGAATCACTGGGCGCATTGCGCCTGAAAGTCGGGCAGGACCGTGGGCTGGTCGAAGCCGGCTGGCGCTTCCTGTGGGTGGTCGATTTCCCGATGTTCGAACATGACGAGGGCGAAAACCGCTGGAGCGCGCTGCATCACCCTTTTACCGCACCGGCCACCGATAATCCCGACGAGCTCGAGGCGGATCCGGGTGGGATGTTGTCACGCGCCTACGATATGGTCTTGAACGGAACGGAACTCGGCGGCGGTTCGATACGTATACATAACCTGGATATGCAGCATCGAGTCTTCAAGTTACTCGGAATAGAAAAACAGGAAGCGGAAGAGAAGTTCGGCTTTCTGCTTACTGCGCTGAAATACGGTTGCCCGCCCCATGGCGGGATTGCTTTCGGCCTGGATCGCCTGGTCATGCTAATGGCAGGCGCGAGCTCAATTCGCGATGTCATGGCTTTTCCCAAGACACAAACCGCTTCCTGCCTGCTGACCCGGGCGCCTGCCGAGGTCAGTGAGCGGCAGTTACGCGAGCTATCGATTCGATTGCGTAAACCCCAGGGCGAGCAATAGCGTCATTGGCAGCAGATGCTGCAGGTGATAGACTTTTTTGATCGGCCTGCCAAAAAATCTGAATCATGTCCGCTGCCGCAATTGATCTGCAACCCTATGCGTCTCTGAACGATGAGGATTGTGACAAGCGTATTATCCGTGCCAGGGAGGCGCTGGGTGACCGCGTGGTTATCCTCGGTCATCATTATCAGCGTGACGAGATTTTCAAGCACGCTGATTTCTCGGGAGATTCTTTAAAGTTATCGCGCCAGGCGGCTGACTCGAAGGCTGAGTATATCGTCTTTTGCGGGGTGCGTTTCATGGCGGAAGTGGCAGATATCATTTCGCGTCCCCAGCAGGTTTCGATTCTGCCGGATTTGTCTGCCGGGTACTCAATGGCTGGTGGGAACGGAACTGAACCTGGTCAATCGATTGCACCAGACGCTGGCCAGCGAAAACAAGACGATACAGTTCATGTCGCCCATGTTGTGCATGTGTTCGACCATGTTTCGCATAGATCCCCAGCACCTCGCCTGGGTGCTTGAGAACCTGGGCGAAGGAAATGTTGTTAATCAAATCTTGGTACCTGGAGGCGTTGCAAATAATGCACGCATTGCGCTGCAACGCATGTTGGATATCTAAAGCACCCCTGACCACTGGATAAAAAGATAAAGGGCCTCGCATATGGCAGACGAAGAAAACGCGTATAGCTTTGCGACCAGGGCGACCCGGCAGCTAACGTTAAAAAACCTGGGCGAAGACGGTTTCAGGATGTGGCGTGGCGGCTATCTACCCGAGGTAACGCTGGCCTACGAATCCTGGGGAACCCTTTCTGAAGCGGCGGATAACGCAATATTGATATTTACCGGCCTGTCGCCGAGCGCGCATGCCGCATCATCCGACGAGGATCCGTCACCGGGATGGTGGGAATACATGATAGGACCCGGCAAGGCAATTGATACCAATCGATTTTACGTGGTTTGTGCCAATACCCTGGGTGGCTGTTACGGCAGTACCGGGCCCGGATCTGTTAATCCTGAAACCGGCGAAAACTATGGCGCCGATTTTCCGGATGTGACCGTAGAAGATATTGCGAGCTCCGGCTACTACCTGATGCGCGAACTCGGCGTCGAAAAACTGCATGCCGCGGTAGGTTCGTCAATGGGTGGTATGTCGTCAATCGCATACGCGATGCAGTATCCGGACGATATCGAATACCTGGTATCGATCTCGGCAGCTACGCAGGCGCTACCATTGACGATTGCACTGCGCTCCCTGCAACGGGAGATTATTCGCAGCGATCCCGACTGGAACGAAGGGCGTTATACCCAGGACAGCAAGCCATTGGTGGGCATGTCGTTAGCACGCAAGCTGGGACTGGTATCATACCGGGCCGCGGACGAATGGAATTCCAAGTTTGATCGCAGTCGCCTGCCGGCTGAAAAACTCACCGGCAAACGTTTCGAACGCGAATTCGAAATCGAGAACTACCTCGAGTACAACGCACAAAAATTCATCAATAGCTTCGATCCCAACAGTTACCTGTACCTGTCGCGCGCGATGGACTGGTTCGATATTGGTGAACACGGCGAATCGATTAGCGACGGTATGTCAAAACTCAGGGTTAACAAGGCGCTCGTGGTTGGGGTGACTACCGATATCCTGTTTCCCTCCCGGCAGCAACAGGAAATCGCCGACATTATGCGGGAAACCGGAACCAATGTTGATTACGTGGAAATAGATTCGGTTAATGGTCACGATGCATTCCTGATTGACGACGAACAATTTTCGCCCGTTGTTAAAAAATTCCTGGACGAGTCTGCCGCGTGATTGTCGTCCCCGCGTAAGCGGCCCCCTCGGCGCACGCTGGATGGAAATATCGGGATCATGTCGCAGCAGGCAGTTTTAATCGGGAACTTTAATTCAATTCCCACAAAAATATTACTGCAAGGGCGGGTGGAAAACATTTTTGACGGGCAAAAATGTATTCCACCCGTAGTAACTAGCGTCAGTGCGTTAGCTGGAGTAGGAGGGC
>CALZHS010000213.1 GCA_945787265.1 uncultured Gammaproteobacteria bacterium
ACCTGCTGCGCTTCACCGATATCAGCCAGTGGGAATGTTTGGGCGACCAGCGGCCGGATTTCACCATGTTCGATATAGCCGACCAGGTTTTCGAACACGACATCATCCTGGAAAGTACAGCCGATCAGCGTCAGGTCCTTGAGATACAGCGTGCGTACATCCAGTTCGACCAGGGGCCCGGCGATCGCGCCGGCCGTGACGTAACGCCCGCCTCGCCTGAGTATTTCCAACAGCGCCGGCCAGCCGTCGCCGGCAACCAGGTCGACGACCACATCGATACTGTCGGCGCCTAAGGCGGTTACCAGATCCGCACCCCGATCGATCACCTCGTCTGCGCCAAGCGCGCGCAAGTCGTCCATCTTTGCTGCACTGGCAATCGCGGTGACCCTAGCCCCACGACGTTTGGCAAGCTGAACGGCAGCGGAACCGACACCGCCCGAGGCGCCGGTAACGAGCACGCGCTCCGCACCGACACCGGCTCGATGCAGCATATTCTCGGCGGTCGAGTAGGCACAGGGGATCGAGGCGAGTTCGGCGTCGGACCAGTTGCATTCGACCCGGTAGCTTTCTCGCGCCGGCGCCCGGGTAAATTGTGCAAAGGCACCATCGCATTCGGAACCCAGCGTCCAGCACTCGAATGGCCGGTAGTCGACATAGCTGCGCAGCATGTTGCGCACGATCACACGCTCGCCGACGCGGGCGTTATCGACTTCGTCACCGACCGCGACGATAATCCCGCAGCAGTCTGCACCCTGTATGCGCGGGAATTCCATCGGCACACCGGACCAGGTTGCATCATCGTCGTCGACGTCTTCAAATCCCTCTGCTCCGCCGGTATTGGTCGCATCCCTGACTTTCTTGGAGTACCAGCCAATGCGGGTATTGATATCGGTGTTGTTGACGCCAGCCGCTGCCACCTTAATCAATACGTCGCCAGGCCCGGGTTTCGGCACCGGCACATCTTGTCGATACTGAAGAGTTTCGATTCCACCATGGCCGGTCAGGTAAACCGCCGTCATTTGCTGTGGAATTTCATAGTCCATCGTGTTGCCCATTTCAGTAGATTCGGTGATTGACAGCCGCCCTAGCAGACGCCAATCATATGATAGCCTTTTCGTTGAAAGGCTCATCGCGTTCGATGCGCTGGAAATCAAATGGTGTCAGATCGAGCGAGCGGTACTCACCGTAGATTATCAACTCTGATGTACCGCGTCCCATCGCTGGAGACTGTTGCAATCCATGGCCAGAGAATCCGTTGACGAATATAAAATTCTCGACGGTAGTATGTCGGCCGAGTATCGCATTTTGGTCAAACGTATTGTAGGCATAGTGACCGGCCCAGGAATTGATCAGCTTGATTGCCTCGAACTGTGGGATTCGAGCCGCAATGATCGGCCATACTTTTTCCTGCCAGAGACTATGGTCCTGTTCGAAATCATCGTAGTCGACAGCCGGATCATCGTCGGGCGGGCAACCGGCCAGGTAGTAGGTGCCATCGGTGCGCATGTGCACACCCGACGGATCGATGGTCAGCGGCAGATCTCGATCCAGTGGCTGTTCGGCATCGAATATAAAAGTGTATCGTTTGCGTGGCTCAACCGGCAGCTCGATGCCCGCCATGCGTGACGTCAATACTGCTCTCGGGCCCGAGGCGTTGACGACGGTGCCGCAGGCGATTACTTCACCTGATCGAAGCTTGACGCTTTCAACCCTGGTACCGTTGCTATTTCGAGCCATTGCGATCACTTCGTTGCCAACGTATTCAACCCCTTTTTCCCTTGCCGAACGCCGCCACCAGTCAAACAGCGTAGCGCCGTCGAAGTAACCCTCATCGACCAGGTTGTGGCTGCCAACCACGATATCGTCCACGTTGTAGAATGGATAATCGTGCTTAATCTCTTGTGCAGTCATAATTTTGGTACCCGCGCCGCAGGCCAGATACATATAGCCATAGCTTTGAAAAGGTAAATCAGGCACGCGCGGATCATTACCGAGATAGGCGCGAAAGTTTTTCACAAATTCAGCTGCAAATTGTGAAATGCGAACGTTGATCTCGCGTGAGAATTGTTGGCGCATGCAGCTGTTGGTATGCGCTGTCGAACAAGCCGTATACATCGGGTCTTTCTCGACCACCAGTATGGAACCTTCGAAATCCGGGTTGTCTGCGAGAAACCACGCCACCGAGGAACCGTAGATGGCGCCGCCAACGATAACAACATCGTAGCTCGAATGCTGCGGCGGATTTAAGACTGAATCCTGACCCATTACAAACCTTCTCCGCGCTTGACTGCGTCGTTGACGCCTTCGATATCCGCATCGTCCAGTCCATATTCGGAACGGGCGACCGCTTCTGAAATATAGCCGCGCGCCAGGTCCCTTAGCACCAACGCTTTGTCCCTCTCACCCGGATCACCGTAACCGGCGCCCCCCGGCATCGCCAGCATCACGCGCCGACCGGCCGGAACGAACTGCTTGCCCTTGCCCTTCATCGCCTGGCCGTCGTCGCGGGCGATGGTCATGGCAGCGCCGTGTTTACCGCCCTGCCGACCTCTTGCCGGATGGTCGACTCGATCGAACATGGCAGAAAAATCAAACTCGTGATCCTCGGTGGCACCGACTTCCATGTATTGCCCGAGGCCACCGCGGTGCTTGCCGGCACCACCACTATCGGGACGCAGTTCCTTACGCCAGATAATGACCGGCCCAGTATGCTCGGTTGCCTCGACCGGCATGGTCATAACACCCGACGGAAACGCGGTGGCATTGAGACCATCCGACGTCGGGCGCGCACCGGAACCCCCCGAGTTGAAGGCCAGGACTTCGGCCCTGACCGCATTCGGCGGTGCCTCGATATCGGTTCGGGGTCGTAACGAAACCTGGAAATTACACAGCGTACCGGCGCCTTCAGCCGGCACCGTGGCGGGCAGGATCTGGTCGAGCGCGGCGTAGACCGCGTCGGGAATCATGTGACCGATTACATGTCGCAATGCCACCGGCGCGGGATGCACCGCGTTGACGATCGTATTCTCGGGCGCCGTTATCTCGAACGGTGCCAGCGAAGCCGCATTGTTCGGAATCTCTGGTGCGATAGCGCATTTCAACGCAAAACAGGCATAGGCCTTGGTGTATACCAGTGGCACGTTGATGCCTTTGCGGTCCAGCCCCGACGTGCCGGTAAAGTCGCACAGAATCCGATCGGCTTGGATATCCAGCGTCACCTCGAGTTTTACCGGATGGCTATAGCCGTCGATCGTCATTGAGCCCGAGGCCCGCTCACGCGGCAATGCGGCGATACGCTCCAGGGTCGCGCGGCGAGAGTTTTCCAGGATGAAGTCCGCAATGTCGTCCAGATCCGACAAGCCGAACTCGTTCATCATGTCAGTCAAACGCCGCTGACCGATCTCGTTGCAGGTCGCCAACGCATAAAAATCGCCGACCGCCTGATCCGGCTCGCGCACGTTGCCACGCACGATGCGGATCAGGGTTTTATCGACTTCACCCCTTTCGGCGAATTTCATGATCGGGATATAAAGACCTTCCTCATAAATCGAGTTGGCGTCGGCGCCAAATCCGCGTCCACCGATATCGACGATATGCGCGGTACAACCGAGAAAGCCGACATGCCGGCCCTGGTGGAAGGCAGGTGTCACAACCGTTATGTCATGCAGGTGTCCGGTGCCTTCCCAGGGATCATTGGTAATGTAAACGTCCCCCTGGAACATGTTGTCGTAGCCGATCCGACGAATGAAATGCGCGACCGCGTCGGCCATCGCGTTGACGTGGCCGGGTGTCCCGGTAACGGCTTGCGCCAGCATTTGCCCACCGGTGTCATAAACCCCGGCCGACAGGTCACCGGCTTCGCGCACCGAAGATGAAAAAGCGGTTCGAATGAGCGCCTGGGCCTGCTCTTCGACCACGGATATCAACCGGTTCCACATGACCTGGTGAGACACTGTCGAGGTTTTACGGGTCACGCTCACTCCTGGCCCTGCCGCACGACATCGATACAGCCATCCGACTGGCGCACAGCCTGGCGGCTGGTCGGTAGAATGATCGTGGTTTCATCTTCCGTTATCGCCGCGGGTCCCGGTACCAGGTCGGCGGGTTGCAGGCCTGAACGCGGCACTATCGAAGACACCACGGGCTGACCTAGCGCAGGGTCGAATATATTCCTTTGACCATTGGCGGGCACCCTGGCGCCTGCCGCCAGTGTCTGCATCGGTTCAACTTTTTGCGCCAGCGTGGTTGCATTGGCAGACCAGACCGTAATCTCGATATCCATGCCCTCGACGGCGCGGCCAAACAGGGCGATGTAGTCCTGTTCAAACAGCTGCTGATACTTTACGGCGTCCGGCTGCGTCGCGTGCTCGGCACTCAACACAATAGGAATCTCCTCGCCCTGCCCGGTATAGCGCATGTAAGCCTTGAACTCGGTCTGGATCGTCGCGTTTGCATCACAGGAACGCACAAACGCGGTCGCCTCCGCTTCCAGGTCCGCCAGCAGGTTTTGAACCGTGTCCGGTTTGAAATCGGCCAGGCGCATGTAAACACTGCGATTTGCCTCGAAACTGAACGGCGCGCGCAGGAAGCCAATGGCGGAACCAACGCCGGCGCCCGGCGGCACCAGCAGGCGCTCGACCCCCAGCTTTTCGCACAGGCGACCCGCGTGCAGCGGCGCGGCACCCCCGAAGGCGATCATGGTGTACTCGGACAGGTCTTCGCCATTTTCGACGGCATGGACGCGGGCGGCGTTGGCCATGTTTTCATCGACCACTTCGGCGAGTCCGTAGGCCGCGGTCAGCGCGTCCATTTCGAGCGGTTTACCGAGTGCGTCGAGCAGTGCGTCAGCAGCGCGCTGACCGTCAAGCTTGATCGAGCCACCGGCAAAATTATCGGGATCGAGTTTACCCAGTACCAGATCGGCATCGGTGACCGCGGGTCGCTCACCACCAAGACCATAACAGGCCGGGCCCGGCTCGGAGCCCGCCGACTCGGGACCGACCCGGATCTGGTGCATCGCGTCTACGCGGGCCAGCGAACCGCCACCCGCTCCAATCTCGACCATGTCAATCACCGGGATAGAAATCGGCATACCCGAACCCTTTTTGAAACGATAGGTCCTGGCAACCTCGAATACGCGACTGGTTTTCGGCGCCTGGTTCTTGATCAGGCAAATCTTGGCGGTGGTGCCTCCCATGTCGAAGGAGAGAACTTTATCGAGCCCATATCGAGCAGCGATATGGGCAGCAAACACGGCGCCACCCGCGGGACCGGATTCAACCAGCCTGACCGGGAACTCCGCCGCACTTTCAATCGAAATAATGCCACCGCCCGAGTGCATCAGAAAGATTTTGCAGGCAACACCCTCGTTCTGCAGTTGCCCACCCAGCCGATCGAGATAGCTTTTCATCATCGGCTTGATGTAGGCATTTGCGACCACGGTGTTGAAGCGCTCGTATTCGCGCATCTGCGGCGATACTTCCGATGACAGTGAAACCGACACTCCCGGCAAGGCTTGCGCCAATACGTCGCGAATCATGGTTTCATGGCGATCATTCAGGTAGGCGTGCATCAGCCCTACGGCGATACTCTCGTATCCTGCCGGTTTGATTGTTTCTGCCAGCGCCTCGACTTCAGAACGCTGCAACGGTATCAGCACATCACCGCTGGCGCCGACGCGCTCCTCGACGGTATAGCGTTGCTGGCGGGGTAACAGCGGCTCGGGCAGCGTCAGGTTGAGATCATACTGCTCAAACCGCGACTCGCTGCGCATTTCGATAACGTCACGAAAGCCCCGCGTTGTAATCAACGCGGTCCTGGCACCGCGGCGCTCGATCAGGGCGTTGGTTGCCAGGGTCGTGCCGTGAATAATCTGCTCGATCTGGGCCGGATTAATCCCGGCCTGGTCACAAACCTGCTTCATGCCGGCGATAATGGCGTCTTCGGGTGCAAGGTAGGTGGTCAGGACCTTGGTCGAAAATTGCCGGCCACCGACTTCGAGTACGACGTCGGTAAACGTCCCCCCGATATCGACCCCCATCCGAATTGACGATTGATTCATTGTTTCCCGCATTTTCTATTAGCTGGGCTTAGCAGGTAAACAGTGTAAAACGGGACAGGTCAGAAGCGCCAACCATTTGATCGAAATCGGCCATTAACGGCCCGTCAGGACCCGGCAAACGCCTCGTAGCCCTCGAGTCCCGAGTCCAGGAAATTCGATCTGATTTCATTGATTGCGCGATCGTCATAGGGCAACGTCGGCACTTTCCCCCACACCGGTGCCGGCCAGGCG
>CALZHS010000214.1 GCA_945787265.1 uncultured Gammaproteobacteria bacterium
CTCGAAGACGACATTCGCGCGACGATCGCACGACCGCGCTTCGAACCGGAGAACTTCGCACAGAATCAAAAGCTGCTCGTCCCTTTCGCTGAAATCGCTGCCCGGCAAGGCTGCAGCATGGCGCAGCTGGCGCTGGCCTGGCTGCTCGCGCAGGGAGATAACATCATCCCGATCCCCGGCACCAAGCATATGGAGTGGATGATCGAAAATGCGGGCGCCGGGGATATCGAACTGGATGCGGACACCGTGGACGAACTCGACGCGTTGATCAACGAAGATACCGTCGCCGGTCATCGCTATACCGATGCACTGATGGCGTCCACGGATTCGGAAAAAGACTGGCCCCGATGAAGCTGAACGACGAAGAACAGGCGATGCTCGCCGGCGAACTCGGCGAGCCGCGTCGCTGGGCGATCGAACACATGCTGCAGGTCGGACGTTTTTTCGACGCCCCTGACTTTGTCGAGGTAACCCAGGCCCATATCATGGCCGACACCGAGTCGCTGGGTGAAGCCGGCGTCGCCTTTCTCGAAAACCTGATGACCTACCCGGCAAGCGAACGCAAGGTGCGCATCCCGATGATCACCGACCCGCGCGGCATCGATTTCTGCCACTACCGGCGGCTCAGGCAAACCGACGAGATGGCCGTGCTCGAGCAACGCGCCATCGAGGCTTTCGAATCGCTCGGCATCCTGATGACCAACACCTGCATCAATTACCAGACCATCATGCCGCCGGTGCGCGGCGAGCATCTCGCTTTTGGCGATACCGGGGTCGTGATTTACTGCAACAGCGTGCTCGGCGCCTATTCCAATTTTGAAGGGGGACCCTCAGCGCTGGCTGCCGGGCTGACGGGACGCACGCCGCGCTACGGACTGCATCTCGATCACAACCGTCGGGCGACGCGGCGTTTTCGCATCGAGCATCAACCCGGGCATCTCTCCGACTGGGGCGCACTCGGCGGTATCATCGGCGCCCGCGCCGGCTCTTACTGGGAAGTGCCGGTCATCGAGGGCATCGAGTCGAACCCGGATTCGGATGAACTCAAACACCTCGGCGCGGCGATGGCGAGCTTCGGCTCGGTACCGTTGTTTCACCTGGTCGGCGTCACCCCGGAAGCGCCGACACTGGAAGCGGTTTGCGACCCGGACTTACCTGCCGAAGTCATTGGTAAAGCCGACTTCGAGGCTTTTTTCGCCCGCTACGGCGGCAAGGGCGAGAAGGTCGACGTGGTTGTTTTTTCCGCACCCCAGCTTTCGTTGCTGGAGATGCAGTCTCTCGCCGAATTGCTCGACGGTAAAACACTGCATCAGGATACCGACCTGCTGGCGGTGACCAGCCCGGTGGTCGCGGCGGATGCCCGCCGCTTAGGGCTAGTCGAGCGCCTCGAAGCCTCCGGCGCGCTGGTGCTCGAGGGCATGTGCTTTTACCAGAGCTACGCGCGTGAAATGGGCGAGGCCAACGGCTGGAAGCGGCTCATGACCAACTCGGTCAAGCTGACCAATATCATCGGCGGCTACGGGTATGAGCCGACGCTGTCCAACATGGAAAACTGTGTCGCGTCGGCCATCGCCGGGGAGATCGTCTGATGACAACGATTAAACTCAGGTGCCATGTCGGTGTTGGCCCCGAGGTTTCGGGTGAAGCGCTCGTGACCGACGATAATTTTTCAGCACGTTACGATCTTGACCGCATCGCCGGAATTTTTTCACGCCCACAGCACAAGCTCGCGGGGCAAAGTTATGTCGACAAGATCATGGTGTTCAATACCGCCAAGGGCGGTGTGGCATCGGCCTGGATGCTGCACGAAATGAAATCGCGCGGGATCGCGCCGAAGGCGCTCCTGTTCAATAACGTCAACCCGATACTGGCGCAAGGCGCGGCGCTCGCCGACATGGCGCTATGCGATCGTTTCGAAGACGGCGACGTCACGCAATTGATTAAAACCGGCGACCAGGTCACGGTGAATCCCGCCACTGGCCGAGTCACGATTCAGCGAGGATAGGTCTATGAGCGTTGCCTTTATCGACTGCAGCGCCGAGGTTTCGGCAATTCGGCAACCCGATAGCGACCGCCTGGTCTGGCTTGCTGCTGACATCGATCCCGGCGATTACCGGGTCACGCTGGCCGATGCGGCACTGTCAGAAATCGAGCAGCTTGCCGTTTTCCTTGGCGACAATCCGCTGCCACTGTTACAGCGTAAACTAGATGAGTTCGAGCTCTCGGCCTGTCGCACGCTGATGGCACAGATGAAATCAATCCTCGATGACGGCGTTGGCTTCGCCGTGCTCGACCGGTTGCCGATGGATGACTACCCGATCGATACGTTGCTGGAAGTTTACTGGGTGCTCGGCCAGTGCATTGGGCGACCGGTGGCGCAAAAATGGAACGGCCAGATGATTTACGACGTCTCCGATACGGGCGCCGATTACGCCTACGGCACGCGCGGCTCGCATACCTCGGTCGAACTCAATTTTCACACCGACAATGCGTTCGCGCGCATGGTGCCGGATTACGTCGGACTGTTGTGTCGTCAGCCGGCTAGAACGGGTGGCGTCAGTCGTTTCTGTAGTCTCTACTCGGTGCATCAGCGCATGCAGGAGCAGTATCCCGACGAACTGGCGCGGCTCTACCAGCCGGTGCTTTTCGACCGCCAGAAAGAGCATCGCGATGGTGCGGAGCCGGTATGCCTGGCGCCCTACTTCAGCTGGCGCAACGGGCGCATGTTTGCGCGCGCCAACGCATCGCTGATTCGGAAAGGTTACGAGGTGGCCGGCGAGCCCATGGACGCGGCGCTGGTCGATGCCCTGAATGCGATCGACGAAGTTTGCGCATCCGAGGATTTATGGTACGAAGCGCCGTTGGAGCGCGGCCAGATCCAGTATCTCAATAACCACGAGGTCGGGCATTACCGCAGCGCGTTCGAGGATTACGACGAGCCCGAGCGCAAGCGTCATCTATACCGACTGTGGCACCGCTCAGCCGGCAGCACCAGTTACGACGGCCAGTATCCGTAACGTCATTGCAGCGCCTGCGCGGCCCGCCCAAGCCAACCGTCATTGCGGACCCCAAGCCGCAATCTATACCCGGGTCTCTGCCAGAGACTACCCGGGCTTCGCCCGGCCGACTGACCGAAAAGTTACATGAATGGATGCCGGCTCGTAGGCCGGCATGACAACTACCCCGTCATTGCAGCGCCTGCGCGGCCCGCCCAAGCCAACCGTCATTGCGGCCCCCGAGCCGCAATCTATACCCCGGACTCCGCCCGAAAGATCACGGGCTACGCCCGGCTGACTTTCCGAGACACCTTACAAATGGATGCCGGCGGTCCGACGTATCGGTCAAGCCCGGCATGACGGACGACGGTGGTGGTTAGAGGGAGTGGGCGGCGGTGCACATGTTTTTGAGCTTGGCCATGGCGAGTTCGCGGCCGAGCAGGCCGAGACCACAGTCGGGGGCCGCGATCAGGCGCTCAGCGTCGATATGATTGAGCGCCTGCGACAGGCGTTCGCGAATATCGTCAACGTCTTCGACCTGGCTTTTCGCAATCGCGACCACGCCGAAAATCACTCTGGTCGTCGGCAGTCGCTCGAGCAGCGATAAATCATTGTGCCGATGCGCATCTTCGAACGAGACCGCGTCGATACTCGAATACTCGATCGCGTCGGCGATTTGCAGGTAAGAATCGGGATCGGCCTTTGGATAGTCATCGCGGTCGAGTTTGTCCGGGTAGCCACAGCACATGTGCACGGTGCGTTGCACACTCTTTGGACAACCGTGAAACGCGCGCTCGAGGTTTTCGAAACCATAGTCGAGCGCAGCCTCAGGTTTGCGCGCAAACAGCGGCTCGTCGATCTGGATATGGATACAGCCGGCAGCGGCCAGCGCAAGTACCTCGACATTCAGTGCATCGGCTATATCGCGCCCTAGCGCTTTCGGATCGTGGTAATAATCATCGTGATTGGTATCGGAAATCGTCATCGGCCCGGGCATCGTGATCTTGACCGGCCGTTTGCAGTTGGCCTGCGCGCGTTGCCAGTCTGAGACCAGGAATTGATCGCGTATCGAGACCGGGCCGTTAATCGTGGGTAACGCGGCTTCGTAGGTGCCCCCACGCACTTCCTTGCGCGTCAGGTGCACGAAGTCGAACCCGAGCAGGTGCCGGCAATGGTAGTGGATATAGTTCTCACGCGAGATCTCACCATCGGTCGGGATGTCGATACCGCATTCAATTTGATCATCGATCGCCTGCGCCACACCGCGCGCAATGATGTCCGGCGCGTCGGGTCCGAGAGCCTCCATCGCCTTTTCCCAGAGCGCGGTCGGGTCGGCGGTATCGGGCCCGTCGGGATGGTTGAACCAGTCCGGAAGCTTGACGAAATCAGGCTTGGGGTAGGCGCCGATACAGGTCGTTTGAATCGCCATGCCTAGCCCCGCATGCGCTCGGCTTTCTGGTCATACATCGCGCTAAGACTCGCTTTCGCGGTCACGTGATAACCGCCGACATCTATT
>CALZHS010000215.1 GCA_945787265.1 uncultured Gammaproteobacteria bacterium
TCAGAATTCATCCGTATCTCGGGTATCGTGCGTCCGCAGGACGTCAGCACCGACAATATCGTGGTGTCGAGCAAAATAGCGAATTCGCGGATCTTCTACGGCGGGGGTGGTGTCATTGCCGAATCTAACACCAGGGGCTGGTTGTCGCGCTTTTTCGACAGCCCGGTATTCCCACTCTAGGAGCTTGATATGAGACTTGCAAAGTTATTTATCCTGTTGATATTTATAGGTTTTTTGGAAAACGCCTGGGCCGAGAGGATCAAGGATGTCACCTCGATCAAGGGCGTGCGTGATAACCAGCTGGTTGGTTACGGCCTGGTCGTGGGTCTCGATGGATCGGGAGACCAGACTTCGCAAGCCCCGTTCACGGTACAGAGTCTGAAAAACTTCCTGTCGCAATACGGGATTGTTTTGCCACCCAATGTGAATCCCAAGGTCAAGAACGTTGCGGCGGTATCGGTGCATGCGGATTTGCCGGCATTTGCAAAAATTGGTCAAACCATCGATGTCACTGTTTCATCGCTGGGTAACGCCAAGAGTCTGCGTGGCGGCAGCCTGCTGATGACGCCGCTGAAAGGTGCCGATGGCAACATCTATGCGCTCGCCCAGGGCAACCTGATCGTCGGCGGCCTCGGCGTCGAGGGTGCCGATGGATCCTCGATTACGATTAACGTGCCGAGCGTGGGTCGAATTCCCGGCGGTGGCAGCATCGAACGTGAAATCCGGAACCCATTTGCATCGAGTGAAAAACTCACCCTGCATCTGAAACGCCCGGATTTTACGACCGCCAAGCGTCTGGCCGATACCATTAACCAGATACTCGGACCCAACAATGCGCATGCCAAGGATAGTGTTGAAGTCACGATCAACGCGCCAAAGGATGTCTCGCAACGGGTTGGCTTCGTGTCTTTCATCGAGAACCTCGAGTTTCAGCCGGGTGAGGGGCCCGCCAAGGTTATTGTCAATTCGCGCTCGGGGACGGTTGTCATCGGAAATCACGTCAAGGTTTACTCGGCTGCGGTGTCGCACGGTAACCTTTCCGTGACGATTACCAACACGGTGGACGTTGAGCACCCGGGCCCGTTCAGTGGCGGCACCACGACTGAAAACGTAGAGTCAGACATCGAGGTTACCGCCGAGGACAGCCGCATGTTCCGCTTTCCGAAGGGCGTGACCCTGAGTGAAATCGTGCGTGCCGTAAACCAGGTGGGTGCTTCGCCAGGAGACCTGGTTGCGATCCTGGAATCGCTAAAACAGGTTGGGGCATTGAGCGCCGAGCTGATCGTAATTTAGGCGGAAACGGTAATGTCAATTTCCAGTAAAGCGGAATTTTTCCTTAATTTTCAGCAGTTTGGCGATATGAAACTGCGTGCTCGCGAAAATTCCGATGACGCCGGGCAGGCGGTCGCACAGCAATTCGAGGGTTTGTTCGTGCAGCAGATGCTGGCTGCAATGCGCGCGGCAGCGAACCTGGATACGTCGCAGGACAGCTCTTACATGGATTTTTACCAGGAAATGTACGACAAACAGCTGGCACAAAGTATCTCCAAACAGGGCGGCCTCGGGGTTGCTAAGTTGATTCTGCAAAATATGCCGGGCAACGAGAACAAAGTCGATGAAGGGGCAAAAACGGTCAAAACTGGGACTGTTCCTGATCTGGATCTACCCGGGGTGAAGGCTGTCGCACTGGAACCCGTTACGGCAGTGGAAAAGACAACGCTAGTCACGGCTGCGAATGTTAATCCAGCCGGGGCACCCATCGAGACCGCGATCGAAACATCGCCCGTACGCACCAGCAGGGTAGTGGATGATGATTTCGCCGAAGTTTCACGTATTGAGCGTGCCAACAGTCGTTGGCAGAATCCGGATAATTTTATCGCCGATATCCTGCCGCAGGCACAGGTTGCCGCCGATAGCCTGGGCGTCAGCGCCCAATTGTTAATTGCACAGTCGGCGCTTGAGACCGGCTGGGGCAAGTACGCGATGAAGCTGGCCGACGGTCGCAGCAGTAACAATCTTTTTGGCATCAAGGCGGGGCCCGAATGGCGGGGAGGCTCGTTGCAAAAGGCGTCGCTGGAATTCCGGGATGGGGTGCTGCAAAACCAGGTTTCGAACTTTCGGGTATACGCTTCGCCCGCACAAAGTTTTGCCGATTACGTTGAATTTATCCGCACCAATCCCCGTTACCAACAGGCACTGGAACGGGCCGGCGACGATCACGCCTACATCCGCGA
Source organism: uncultured Gammaproteobacteria bacterium (assembly GCA_945787265.1). GTDB lineage: Bacteria > Pseudomonadota > Gammaproteobacteria. Next base: position 2,235 of record CALZHS010000215.1, read on the forward strand.
GATCCATAAAGCCGGCTATGCTACCGATCCGCAATATGCCGACAAGGTACTGAACATTCTTAATGGCGAGGTATTGCAAAGCTCGCTCGCCAGGCTTGACGCGGAGGTGAAGGACCATGCCTGATATTCTCAATACCGCGGTGAGCGGTTTACTGTCATTCCAGCGTGCGCTCAACACCACGAGCCACAACATTGCCAATGTCAATACGCCGGGCTATAGCCGTCAAACCGTCGAGTTCGGTACCAATAACCCGTCATTTTTTGGCGGCAACTTCTACGGTAACGGCGTACAGATCGAGGGGATTAGTCGCGCCTACGATCAATTCCTGACGCGCGAAGTGCGCGACACGACCTCGGCTTATGCGCGCGTGGCCCAGTTTCGCGAGCTGGCCTCGCGTATCGACGACGTACTGGCTGATCCCAACGGGGGTATCAGCCCGATACTGCATGATTTTTTCGAGTCGGTGCAGGATATTGCCGATGATCCTGCCTCGAGTACGGCGCGCTATGCCCTGATCAACACGGCTCAAACCCTGGCCGGCCGGTTCGAGAGTATCAACAACCGCTTCGAGGAACTCGAACGCAACACGACCAGGGAAATTCGTAACGTGGTTGACGAAATCAATTCGCTGGTTACGCGGATTCGAGATATCAACGTCAGCCTTAACGACCTGGCACCTTCGGCCGCGTCGACGCAACAGGCCGCGGATCTGCTCGATCGGCGAGATGCTCTGCTGAACGAACTTGCCGAGAAGGTCAATATTTCCGTGGTCGACGAGCAGGAAAACAACCTGTCAATATTTCTCGGTAACGGTCAAACCATGCTTAGCGGGGTCACCAATTTTTCCCTGACTACACAGCCCGACGCCAGCGACCCGACCCGCGACGTGATTGGCTATAACGGACTGATCAACGTTTACGATATCAGCTCTGACCTGTCGGGTGGCGAACTCGGGGGGCTGCTTGATTTCCGTGACGGTGTGCTCGACCCGACCTTCAACGCGCTGGGCCGTACCGCGATCGGGCTTGCCGAGACCTTTAATGCGCAGATGCGCGACGGTATGGATTTGAATGGTAATCTCGGGCAGGACTTTTTCAGCTACACCGCGCCGCAATCGATCGCCTATTCGACGAATACCGGAACGCCAACGGTTGCAACCGTCGTCAGCGACGTGAGCGCCCTGACCACGGACGACTACCAGCTCGCCTTCGATGGCGTAAACTGGACCCTGACCTCGGATAGCGGCACCAGCGCCAGCGTTGCCAACGGCGCGCCGGCGACCCTGGTTTTCGAGGGGTTAACGTTGACGATTAACGGCGCCACGGCAGTCCTGGGTGACCGGTTTACGATCAAGCCGACCCTGGCCGGTGCCGGGAGTCTGCAGGTGATCACCACCGATCCCACTGCCATCGCCGCGGCGCTGCCGATTCGCAGCAGCGCATCGCTGGATAACCTGGGTAACGCCGATATCAGCGCCGGCATCGTTACCGATGTTACCAATGTCAACCTGCTCAACACCGTCACGCTGACGTTCGATACTCCGCCGACCACGCTGCGTGCCGATGCCGACGTCGTCGTCGCCGGAGTACCCTACGTGGCCGGCGCGGCGATTCCGTTCAGCAACAACATGGTGATCGATTCGAACGGCTGGCAGGTCAGCCTGAACGGTGCACCCCAGGCGGGCGATATCTTTACGGTAGCGGCGAACCTCGGCGGCAGCGGCGACAATCGCAATGCGCTAAACCTCGCCAACCTGCAGAATGCCGGCGTTTTCGATGGCGGCATTGCCAGTTTCCAGGAAACTTACGGTTCGCTGGTGGGCTTCGTCGGCTCGCAGACGCTGGCCGCAAACCTGGAACAGGATGCCCAGGAAGCCCTGCTTTTCCAGGCGGTCGACCGACAAGCTTCTAAAGCTTCGGTCAATCTGGACGAAGAAGCTGCTGACCTGGTGCGTTATCAGCAGGCCTACGAAGCAACGGCCCGTCTGATCAGTACCGCCCAGGTCATCTTTGAAACCCTGCTGGATAGCGTAAGGTAAGCATGAGAATATCGACCCGACAAATCTACACCCAGGGCCTGGAGGCCTTTCAGCAACAGCAGGTGAAGCTGGCAAAGCTGCAGCAGCAGATCTCGACCGGGGTGCGCCTGAGCAAACCATCTGACGACCCGGCCGCGGCGTCAAAGGTGCTCGAACTGGAGCAGACCGTATCGCTGAACCTGCAGTACCAGTCAAACATCAATCTCGCCGAGCAGCGCCTGAACCAGCAGGACGCGGTG
>CALZHS010000216.1 GCA_945787265.1 uncultured Gammaproteobacteria bacterium
TCGGCTCATTGTGGAAATCAAGTATCAAAGCTTACCCGGGCAGTCTCTCAGTATCGACTGCAGGAATCAATAACTGCGCCCTGGAAAATTTGGCTCTGCAGGTTTCGGCTCTGCCCCCTCATCTCTGCAGCTAAGCCAGGTAACGGATTCATCGAGACAATGAGCCAGGCAGCAGCTGGCGTTCGAAATACTGGATCGTGGCGGTAAATAGTTTGCGGGCCAGGTACCGGCCCGCCAAAATATTACCAGGGCAGGGGTATTACGCGCTCTCGTAGAGCCGGGTCAGAACAAATTCCCGGTGCCCCAGGGCCTCGGCCGATGTCAGGCGCCCGTTGGCCGTGCGGAACATCGAGTCGAGCAGCTTGTCGCCGGCCTCTCCCGGGGTCATTTCCCTGCGCAGCAGGCCCGAGACATCAACGTCGACATGCTCACTCATGGTGCGGACCGTGCGCGGATTAGCACAAATCTTGATTACCGGGAGAATCGGATTACCGATAATATTTCCCTGTCCGGTGGGGAAGAAATGCACGACGTAGCCGGCCGCCGCCGCCAGGGTCACCATTTCGGCCGCCGCCGATGACGAGTCCATAAACCACAGGCCCGGTCCCGTAGGCGCCTCGGCCTTGTCGAGCACGCCGTCGACCAGGCACTCTTTGCCGATTTTCTGGATATTACCGAGCGCTTTTTCTTCGATGGTCGTTAAACCACCTTCGATGTTGCCCTTGGTCGGTTGTGAATCTGACAGATCCGAAGTTTTAAAACGTTCGATCAGGTCCTGGTAGCGATTAAACATGAACATGAAACGCTCGCGCACCTCGTCATTACGGCAGCGCTCGGCGACCAGGTGTTCACCCCCGGTTATTTCGGAGGTTTCGCCAAACAGCAGGGTTGCGCCATGTGGATACAGTTTGTCGAACGCATTTCCGACCGTCGGGTTTGATCCGCAACCGGAGGTGGTGTCCGATTCACCACACTTTGTCGAAACCCAGAGCTCGCTCAAGGGCGCTTCTTCACGCGTCAGTTCAGATGCCCACTGAACGTACTCTTTGGCAACCTTGGAGGCTTCCATAATGGTTTCATGGTCGCCGTGTTGCTCGATACCGAACCCGGTCACCGGTTTTCCGGTAGCCGCGATGCCGTCGACAACTTTTTGCGTCCAGCCGTTTTCGATCCCGATAACCACGACAGCGGCGACATTGGGATTGGCGCCGGTGCCGATCAGGGTGCGGAAGTGGAGTTCCAGGTCCTCGCCAAATTGTAGCCTGCCATAGGGGTGGGGCAGGGCCATCGCGCCCGTAATATTGTTTGCGACCGCCTCACAGGCGGCATTTGAGAGGTCATCGACCGGCAGAATAATGACGTGATTGCGAACACCGACACGGCCATTTTCGCGCCGATATCCTGAAAAGGTTGCTGTGCTTAAATCTTGAGGCATTTCTTTATTCTCCGAAAGAGTTTGGGCATTAAATTGAGGCTGTCGATTACCAACGCTTGGTCTTGATGTTGTGAACATGGGCATGCTCACCGATACCGATATCGGCGACGACCTTGCCGATATCCGTGCCATACTTGATCACGGTATCGCCTTCCTGCATCGGCTTGATCGCAAGTTTGTGCCCGATCGGTATATCGCTGGCCGCCTTGAACTTGATATCCACGTCCTGATCCATTACCCAGCCGGTAATTTCTTCGCCGGCCTTTACACCTTCGACGACGACAACGCCGACACTATCCCCTTCGTCATGTACCACAAAATCGATCATCTGTTTCTCTCGGCAAAATTAATAATTATCAAATAACACGAACTAAATCGTACAAGGATCCATACATCTAGTCAAATAGTCTTATATAAGAGTATAATAATTTTTCTTGGTAGCGCTCGCCCCCGCTTGAGATCTGGGCGTTCGGGGAGACAGGGCGATCGGGTAAACCCGGTCACGGTTTGTTCATCTAGGTTACAGGGTTTTATGCTGACATCTGAAAAAGGCTACATTTCGCTCTACATGCAAATCAAGGAGCTTCTCGTTACCAAGATCCGCAACGGGGAATGGTCTCCGGGTAATCTGATTCCCAGCGAGATAAATCTGGCGCAGGAGTTCGGTGTGAGCCAGGGCACGGTGCGCAAGGCAATTACAGAGCTGGTTGAAAACAATGTATTAAACCGCAAACAGGGCCTCGGGACCTTTGTCTCCAATCATGACCCGCATAGAGCCCTGTTTCATTTTTTTCACATTACGGATAACAAGGGACACAAGGTCCTGCCAAACAGCAAAGTCCTGAGCTGTCGCCGCAAACAGGCCTCGCGTAAGGAAGTCTCGAAACTGCAGTTGCCCGCCGCGACCCCGGTAATAAGAATCGAAAGGGTGCGAAATTTCTCCGCCAGGCCGACCATGATCGAAACCATCACATTGCCGGCCGAACCGTTCGGCAACCTGGTCGACGCAGACGACCGTGAATTACCCAACACGCTCTATGAACTCTATGAAAAGCAGTACGGTATAACCATACATAGCGCCGATGAGCAGCTACGCGCAAAAGCCGCTTCAGGGCATGACGCAAAAATACTGAATCTGAAAGTGGGTACACCATTGCTCGAAATCGAGCGAGTGGCAATGACTCTGGATAGAACTCCGGTTGAATTGCGGATCAGCCGTTGCAGTACCGAAAATCACTACTACCAAAATACGATACTCTGATTGTCCCGGACAAGCGGGTTGGCCCGGGAAGTAATTATTCGATCAATGACAGTTCCTGAAATTCTATGGTTGTGATGGAATGCCGGGTAAACACGACCTGATCCTGTAATTTCAGATATTTACCGGGGCTAAATGTGTTTGTTCTATATGCCCTCAACGAGATAGACTTGCACGTTGATTGGGCGAGAGAAACCGTTTCTTACAAGCTTCCAGGATCCATGAGAAAAAAAATATTCAGTGCCTCGGATGCACGTAAGTTTGCGCGCCGCCGCCTGCCGCGGGTGATCTTCGACTTCATTGACGGCAGCGCGGGTGAAGAAAAAGCCTGCGCACTTAATATTGACATGATCGAAGCCTTGCGCATGATTCCCCGCGTGCTCGTTAACGTGGAATATCGTAACCACAGGAAAACCCTGTTCGGTCAAACCTGGGACCTGCCCTTTGGCGTCGCACCGATGGGGATGTGCAACCTGACCTGGCCGGATGCCGATGCGATGCTCGCGAAAGCCGCCAAGCAATACGGTATTCCGCTGGTGTTATCGACGATGTCTTCCAGCAGTATCGAAACCACCGCGGAACGCGCCGGCGAATATGCCTGGTTTCAGCTGTATGTCGGCCAGTCGGAGGAGGTGGCTTTTCACCTGGTCGAACGTGCGGAGACCGTGGGCTATGCCAACCTGGTGCTCACCGTTGATGTCCCGGGAATCGGGGCACGACCGCGTGAACAGCGCAATGGCTTTCAGTCGCCGTTTCGGATTAGACCGATGCAATTTTTTGATTTTGCACTCCATCCGCGGTGGTCGCTGACGACGCTGACGACCGGGGTGCCTAAACTCGCCAACGTCAACGTTCCCGGCGGTGTGCAGTTCAAGCGCAACGAGGCGCGTGGCAGGATGGACTGGGATTTTCTGCAACGCCTGCGCGATCGCTGGCCAGGCAACCTGATTGTCAAGGGCGTGCTCGGCAGCGAAGACGCGGTTCGCATCCGCGATACCGGTGTCGACGCGGTATGCGTGTCCAATCATGGCGGCCGGCAATTTGACAGCAGTCCAGCCGCGATCCAGGTGCTGCCGCAGATCAGGGCGGCGGTCGGCCCCGGGTACCCGTTGCTGTTTGATAGTGGTGTACGTAACGGCGAAGGGATTATCAAGGCACTCGCGCTAGGTGCCGATTTCGTACTGCTTGGACGCCCCTTTCTGTATGCTATGGGCGCCAACGGTTACGCGGGTCTTGAGGAAATGATCGAACTCATCAAAAGCCAGATCGATATCGGACTGGCCCAGCTGGGTTGCCCCGATATCAATGACATTGATGCCAGTTATATCCTGGACGCTGCAATGACGGAGGCTAAATGAAGGTCCGGGGTGGCATGTTGCTTGCGAGGGCGCTACAGGATAAAGGCGTAACCCAGGTGTTCACGCTCAGTGGCGGGTTTTGCAATCCGGCGCTCGAAGGTTTCATGGAATGCGGTATTTCAGTTATCAATGCTCCGCACGAACAGGTTGCCGGTCACCTCGCCGATGGACATACCCGCATCACGCGCCAGCCCGCTGTTTGCCTGGTCGGCCCGGAGGGCTTTGCGACCGCGGTACCGGCGATGATGGAGGCCTGGGGCGAGCGTTCACCGGTCATTTTTGTGACCGGCTCGAGCACGCTGAAACGCCAGGGCAGCGGCGGTTTCAAGGAGATCGACGACGTTTCGATCGCGGCACCGTTGACCAAATACAGCGTTTCGATTACCGATGGTGAACGCATTTCCGAATTTGTCGATCGTGCCTGGAAAATCGCCCTCGGCGGATACCCGGGAGCGGTTATCCCGGCGCGGTTCACATCAGCATGCCGGTCGATATCATGTTCAGTTCGTTCGAGCAGGATGCGATGCGTGACGAACGTCCGTTCGACCGCGGTGCAAAACCGACGGCGCGTGCCTGGCCCTGCCCGGATGACCTCGAGCAGGCGCTCGCGGCGATCAGCCGCGCGCAAAAGCCGATTATTATCGGCGGCCACGGCGTGTGGTGGTCGGGTGCGGAAGCCAGTCTCGAAGCATGTGCGACCAAACTCAATATCCCCGTGTTCAACGTGCCTTATCATCAGAAACTGCTATCGGAAGCGAGCGCCGTATACATGGGACTCGCCGATATACACCAGTATCACCCGTCGCAGCAGGCAATCGACGAATCCGATGTCGTAATCATGGTGGGTACGCGACTCGATAACCAGATGAACTTTGGCAATCCGCCCCTTTTTCCCTCAGGCACGCATCTCATCTGCGTCAACGGATCGCACGAGGAAATCGAAATGAATCGTGCCGCCGATCGGGTGCTGCTGAGCGACCCGGGTGCTTTTTTCTCGGCACTCGCAGAACTCGATCCATTCACCCCGGACTGGCTTGCAACCAACCGCGATCGGCGCGCGCAATGGGTCAAGGACATGCTCGCCGATATTCCCGAACTCGACGATGGCCAGATTCACCCGCTGCAGCTGGCGCTTGACGTGCAGGCGGCAATGAGCGACGGCGACTGGCTGGTTATCGATGGTGGCAATACGCATTTCTGGTCCGAGATCTCGGTCAACATCGCCGGCTGGAATGGACTCAAGCTGGGTAGTATCCTGCATCCGGGTACCTTTAGCATGCTCGGTGTCGGTGTACCTTTCGCCAGTGTTGCCAAGCTGAATCAGCCGGACAAAAACGTCGTGGTCATCAGTGGTGACGGTGCCTTCCTGTCGGGCGGTTCGAGTATCGAGGCTGCGTTCCAGGAAAAGCTGCCAATCGTCGTGGTCATCGATAACAACGGCGGGCTTGACTGTATTTCACAGCAGCAGGAAAGACTGTTCTCGAACCGGCAGCATTTCGCGACCGATTTTCGTGATATCCCGTTTCACACGATGTTTGAAGGATTGGGTGGTTATGGCGAGTTGGTCGAGAAACGCGCCGATATCATACCGGCGGTTGAGCGCGCGCTTGCGAGTGGCAAGACGGCCTGTGTTAACGTCAAGACGGTCGGACACATCAGTCCCATTGTGCTGGCGACCACGAGCAAACGCGACAAGGCGTCGATCGAGTAACCATGGCAACGGTATCTTCACATATTCTCGATTCGGTAAGCGGCGATCATGCAACCGGCATCCGCTGCCAGTTGTTTCAACTCGTCAAGGCGTCTGACCGGCGGCTTGTTTTCGATGTCAAAGCCGATGAAGAAGGCCGCATCTCGGAGTCGGTGGAAATCGAAAAGGCCGACCGCGACGCCGAGTTCGAACTGGTTATACACAGCGCTGCATATTTCAGCATGCAGTCGATTGATGCCGATTCGATGGTAGAAACCATTGTAATTCGTTTCGTGATGCCTGACTCGCACAAGCGTTACCATATGCCGGTGATGCTGTCGCCACACTCGTATTCCACCTGGTGGTCGAGCTAGCGCTGAATGTCGGAATTCAAGCTGCAAGTTTCGCGTCGCCAGCGCTCAACACCTTACACGCCACGCGTCGAAGCACTGGGAGTTTCCGGGTACTCGGTCGTTAATCATACGATCCTGCCGAAAGGTTTCCAGCGCACTGTCGAGGAAGATTACTGGCATTTGAAAACGCATGTACAGCTGTGGGACGTCGGTTGCCAGCGCCAGGTTGAGCTGCGCGGAGCAGATGCCGCGAGGCTTACGCAACTAATGACGCCGCGCGATTTGCGTAACGCGGAGATCGGTCAGTGCCTGTATGCACCGATGATCGATGAAAACGGTGGCATGCTGAATGATCCGATTATTCTTAAACTTGCCGAGGATCATTACTGGTTTTCGATCGCCGATGCCGACATGCTGCTCTGGGCCAAAGGGCTTGCCACCGGCATGGCGCTCGATGTCCGCGTCGACGAACCCGACGTCTGGCCGCTCGCGGTGCAGGGGCCGAGGTCCGATGATCTCGTGGCGCGCGTGTTTGGCGAGCAGGTGCGCGATATTCGCTTTTTCAGGTTTGAGCGCTATCCGTTCCAGGGACACGACCTGGTGGTGGCACGTTCGGGTTTCAGCAGGCAGGGCGGCTTTGAAATTTACGTGGATGATTTCGCGCTTGGGACCTACGTCTGGGACGCGCTGTGGCAGGCCGGTGATGGACTCGAGCTCGCTCCCGGCTGCCCCAATCTGATCGAACGCATCGAGGCCGGATTGCTGTCCTACGGCAACGAGATGACGCGTGAAAATAATCCGTTCGAATGTGGCCTGCAAAGGTTTTGTCAGCTCGATGGCAAGCTGGAATATATCGGTAAAGCTGCTTTACTTGAAATTGCAGGCAAGGGTCATGATCGCGAAATTCGCGGACTGCTATTCGATGGCGATGCCTGCCCGGCACCGCAGTACCCGTGGCCGGTTACGATCGACAGTAAGCAGGTGGGATATGTCACTTCGGCACATTGGTCACCGCGATTCAATCAGAACGTTGCGCTGGCGATGCTCGACCGGGGGTACTGGGACGAAAGTACGGCAATCAGCGTCAGGTCCGGCGATGGCCTGCAGCGTAACGGGGTCGTAACCGCTTTACCGATGGAGGAACAGTGACTGATATCAAATCGATGAAGCTGTACAGGCATGTTGAGCGTATCTATCGTGAACTGGGCGAGCTTGGCAAGACAATTGAAGATCCGCTAAACGTTTACGAGCTGGCACCGTTCGACCAGCTGCACTACCACGGAACCGACGCGCTGGACGTGGCGCTGGCAATGCTCGGCATCGATCAGCAACAGAACTGGCTCGAAATCGGCTCGGGGCTAGGCGGTCCGGCACGTTACCTCGCGACCTGCAGCGAGGCTCATGTCACGGCGCTCGAACTGCAACCGGATCAACACGAACTCGCACTAGACCTGACCGCGCGTTGCGGACTGGAAGACCGGGTTGAACATGTATGCGGCGATTTTCTGCAGTTCGAGCGGGAAGCGGGCAGTTTCGATGCCATCGTAAGCTGGCTCGCGCTTTACCACATACCTGAACGAGCTCGCCTGCTCGAAAAGTGCCACCGCCTGCTGGCACCTTCGGGCTGTTTCTACACCGAGGACCTGACCGCGCGCGGCGATATCGACGACGGGCAGCGCAGCCTGTTGGAGCGCGACCTATACGCGATCACGCTGCGTCATATCAACGCGGACTGGGCCGAGTTTGTGCGCGTCCGACTCGCTGCCTATCGAGCCGATCGAGCGCGTCACCTGCGCGTCCATGGTGAGGCCGCGGTCACCGCGATGACCGACTTTTACAGCGCGGTTAATCGTCATTTTCAGTCGGGTAAACTGGGCGGCATACGTCTGTGTGCGCGCAAGCTCGAGGTTGCGGTATGAGCGACTGGAAAACGGCCTACCGATCGTTTTACTACGAAACCGCGGATCTGCCGGAAGACGTTGTGTTGTCGCCGAGCAAGTCTGCGCTGCTGGTGATCGATATTCAAAACACTTACATGGAAGTTGATTCCGACCCGAGCGAGGCGGAGCGCTGGGCGCCGTTTCGCGAGCGCATGAACAAGGTCGTGATTCCGAACACTGCAAGCATGATCCGTTTTTGCCGTGAGCGCGGTATCGAGGTGATATTTGCGCGTATAGCCTGCCTCAAGCCCGACGGGCGCGATCGTTCGTTGAGCCAGAAAAAGCCGGGCTTCAACTACCTGCTGCTGCCTAAGGATCGCGAGGACAGCCAGATCGTGTCCGAACTGACTCCGGATGACGAGGATATCGTCGTCATCAAGACCACCGACAGCGCCCTTACCGGGACCAACCTGCGCCTGGTGTTGCGCAACATGGAGATCGAGAACGTTATCGCCGTCGGCATATTCACCGACCAGTGCGTCAGCTCCACCGTGCGCAGTCTCGCCGATGAAAGTTTTAACGTGGTCGTGGTCGAAGACTGCTGCGCCGCGGCCACCGAGGAACTGCACCTGAACGAACTGAAGTCGATTAACATGATCTATTGCCACGTGGTGCAGTCAGAAGATATCCATGATTTTGTCGCTTGATCCAAATTTACAAAGTGCACGCATGGACCCGGCGACGACGGCTGGTAACTGGAGGTAATTATGACGGTTAATGTGAATCCGGTTGCGCCTGATGACCGGGAGCAGTGGGAAGTGCTTTATTACGGCTACGCCGAGTTTTACCAGGTACCGATGAACGGGGATATTCTCGATACCGTGTGGGGCTGGATTCACGATACCGACAATCCATTTTTCGGCCTGATTGCGAAGGATGAGACCGGTAAGGCACTCGGATTGATGCATTGCCGGCAAATGCCGTCGCCGCTGCGCGCTGCACTGGTCGGATTTCTCGATGACTTGTTCGTCGACCCGGAAGCCCGCGGGAAGGGTGTAGTCGAGCAACTTTACGCGGCTCTAAATGAGCTTGGCAAGCAACAGGGCTGGCCCTTTATCCGCTGGATCACCGCGGAAAACAATTATCGCGGGCGCGCGGTATACGACAGGCTATCGGAAAAAACCCACTGGCTCACATACCAGATGACGGTCGAATAAGCGCCGCACACCGGTGTCAATATCCGGCTAACCGGAAACACCGGCGGGCAGGTACTGGTTAGCCTCGTCGATGAATCCCTGCTGCCTTGCGCTCAAGCGCACTTGCTGATGAAAATGCTCGCGCGACAGGTTGCAGATTTGCGGGAGTGGATTCAGATCATTGAAACCTTTCCTGGAGTGCATGACGCGGTGGTTGTCGAAGAAAACGGCGTCCTCGGGGTCAAGCTGAAACCGGGATTGTGGATTTACCTGGTTAACTGTTTTTTAACAGCGCTACTGCAGATGATATTGTGGTTTTTGACATATTCCTCGTGATTTTCTTCGACCCGTGACAGATCGTAGACATAGTTAACC
>CALZHS010000217.1 GCA_945787265.1 uncultured Gammaproteobacteria bacterium
GCTTCCAGTTCAATCCGACCGCTTCCAAGTGCTACCGCCCGTTTGATCTCGGCAATGGGAAAGTTATCCAGCAGGGCACGGTCAACCCCGGCATCGATCGCCTGTTGCAATTGCTCCATTTTTTCGACCTCGACCTCGAGCAGCTTCTCGGGATGCATTTGCCTCGCTCGGGCGACTGTTTTAGCGATGCTACCCGAGGCGGCGAGGTGGTTTTCCTTGATCAGGAAAGCATCGAACAGGCCGATGCGATGATTGCTGCCGCCACCGCAGGCCACCGCATACTTTTGGCCAAAGCGCAGCTGCGGGATGGTTTTTCGGGTATCGAGAATCTTGCAGCGGGTATGCGCGATCTTGTCGACGTAATCGCGAGTCAGGGTTGCAGTACCGGAAAGTGTCTGTAAGAAATTCAGTGCGCTGCGTTCCGCGGTAAGCAGACCCCGCGCAGGTCCCGAGACCCCGCAGACAATTGTATTTGCGTTCAATCGATCACCGTCTTGCGCATGCCACTGGATATTAATCCTTTCATCGCATTGCCGAAAAACTTCGTCGAACCACTGGCAACCGCAGAGTATTGCGTCCTCGCGCACCAGCAGTTGGGTATCAAGACGGGTTTCCGCGTCGATCAATTCGGCGCTGATGTCACCACTGCCGACGTCTTCGTCGAGCGCGTTAGCGGCCTGGTTGATGATCAGTTGATAGAAATCCATTGCTTAGACCTCGTACTCTTCGCGACGCAACTCCTGGGCTGCGTCGAGGTAGGCGCTGATTACCACGGCCTCGGGGACCGCGCCCAGGTAACGGTCGCTGCGGCGATCAACCACTGCTATGGCCTCCCCGATATAACTGCGCATGGTTTCCATCGCCTCCCAGATGCTGGTGCTCTCATTGAATTCAGTTCCGTGCTGGAGCTCGATCGACGCAACGCTGGCATCGTCATCCAGCCCGTGTAACTGATGCTGGAACACCTGGCCCAGGTAGCGGTTATCTTCGCTGACGACGACCGCGGTCGCGGTCGATTTTGCAGCCATTTGTTCGCGTAATACCGTAACACTGGTGTCCTGGGATACGACGGGAAGTGAATCGATAATAAAGTCTGCGACCTTGTGATGCATTAAATAAGCGCGTTCGCGGCCCATTGATAGATCGATACCCCGCGCCACCAGCTGGTTATCGTAGAGGGAGCGCCCGTACCATCGGAAAGCGATCAGGTTGGCAAACACGATGGCAACCATCGCTGCGATCGTTATTTCGTAGCTGCGGGTGAATTCAAACACAAACAGCAGCGCGGTCATCGGTGCTCCGATCACCGGGCTCATGACTGCAACCATGCCGCAAACCGCATACGCCGATAGCCCGGAATAATCGTTTAGCAGTAGTTCCGGCACCATCAGGGCGAACAAGGCGCCAAACAGGACGCCAATCAGCAGGGCGGGAAAAATGACACCCCCGGCAAAGCCAAAGCCGATGCAAAGCACCGTGACCAGTAGCTTTGAAACCAGTATTAACAGCAGAGTATCGGCACTGTAAGTACCGCCCAGTGACGCCAGGCGGAACACCTCCTGCCCCGCACCGAGAACCTCGGGTACCTGCAGCGCTATTAAAGACACAATGAAACCTGCGGCCATCGGCTTGAATGCAGCAGGTACCTTAATCCGCGACGACAAGTTTGCAGCCTGTTGCAGTAACTTCATAAACACGACAGCTAGTACGCCGCAGGCTATACCCTCGACTGCAAACAGGACGAACTCGATCCCCCGGAAACTGCCGCTAAAGTCGATTAGAAATAACGGCGGATGTTCGAAAATCACGTTCGCGACCAGGTAACCGCAGGCGCTGGCAACCGTTACCGCGGCAAACATGCGCAGCGAGTAATGCCGCAGAATCACTTCATGGGTGAAGATCAGGGCCGCGATCGGTGCGTTGAACGCCGTAGATATTGCCGCTGCGACGCCGCAGGCAATTGCGATATTGCGTACATCGCGCAATCCAAAGGGCAGGCGGTTACAAATCTGACCTACCAGGGTGCCGAGATAGACCAGTGGGCCATACTGTCCGACCGAGGCGCCACAACCCAGGGACAGGATTGCAGCCAGGGTGGCGGTCACGCCGGATACCGGTGAAGGCAGGCGTTCTTTCAACTGGACCGCGTAAATGGTGTCGGGGGGGCCGATGGAATCGTGTTGCGTAACCCCGTATTGCAGGGTAAGGCCGACGACCAGGCCGCCGATGGTCAGAACCGCGATCGTGATTAACCACAGGTGTTCACTCTGTGCCTGCGCGCGGCTCGATGGACTGATGAAGAGGATATCGTTCAGATAGTGCACCAGCTCGACGAAACCGATGGTTGCAAACGACGTGATCAATCCGACGACCAGGCCCACCAGCGATATCCCCAACATGCGCTGGATGGTTTGCTGAGATCCGAATTTCATAATAGTTTCAGGCAGCGATTCAAAAGGGCGCTTGAATTTCGCGCGCGGTGCTTAGCCACACACTCTTGGTTTGCAGATAATCGCGCATCCCTTCCCAGCCGTTTTCGCGTCCGTAACCGCTCTGCTTGTAACCGCCGACGGGTGACTGGGTGCATGCGTCGAAGTAGTTGTTGATATAAACGGTTCCCGCCTCCAGCCGGTTGGCGAGGTCAAGCGCGCGCCGATGGTCCTCGGTCCAGATGCCGGCAGCGAGACCGAAGTTTGAATCGTTCGCAATCTCCAGTGCCTCGTCGTCGCTATCAAATCGCATTACCGCGAGAACCGGCCCAAATATCTCGTCGCGGGCGAGCGGCATGTCGGGCGTTACGTCGGTAAATATCGTGGGTTCGATAAACCATCCGGTGGCGCCTTCCGGATTGACCGCGTTACCGCCGCAGGCAAGCGTGGCGCCGCTTTGCCGAGCGCGCTCGATATGCGCAAGCACGCGTTCAAAATGCGTTTTATTGGCGATGGGTCCAACGCTGGTGTCCGCGGCGTTGGGATCGCCGAGTTTGGCACGCGCCGCAACCTCGAGCAGTTTTTCGACAAAGGCATCGTAAATCCCGGTCTGCAACAGCAGCCGTGACCCGGCAATGCAACTCTGTCCGGCTGGTGGGAAAATCCCGCCGCAGACTCCGTGTACGGTGTCTGCCAGGCGGGCGTCATCGAATACCAGTTGTGGTGATTTACCACCCAGTTCCATGGTGACGCTTTTTACCGTTTTGGCGCCGAGACCCGCAACGCGAGCGCCGCCTTCGACCGAACCGGTAAAACTGATCTTGCGCACCAGTTCATGGGTGACCAGGGGTTCGCCCGCCTCGGCGCCGAACCCGGTGACGGTATTGATGACACCGGTGGGTAAATCGGCATCTTCGAAAACCTTCATTAGTTCCAGCGTCGAAGCCGAGGCGTACTCGGACGGTTTCAGCACGATCGTGTTACCGGCCGCGAGCGCGGGCGCCAGTTTCCAGATTGCGATCAACAGCGGGGAGTTCCAGGCGGTTATCGCGGCGACCACGCCGAAAGGTTCATGCCGGGTATAGTTCAGTATCTCGCGGCGCCCGGTCGGAATGACCGAACCTTCGAGCTTGTCTGCCATGCCCGCATAATAGTAAAAACTGTCGATCAGCCAGCTGCTAAGACCAGGATGGATATCAACGCGGCGTTTGCCATTATCGCGTGTTTCGATTTCGCGACCACGTCCCCGAGCCGGCGCACCATGACCCCGCGCTCGCCGGGGCTCATACGCCCCCAGGGGCCCTCGTGATGCGCGCGCCAGGCAGCCTGGACCGCGATATTGATATCTTTTTCCCTGCAGCGAGGGATTTGCGCCCAGGTTTCTCCGCTGTAGGGGTTTTCGCTAGCGAAATATTCCCCGCTCCAGGGTTCCAGCCATTTGCCATCGGCATAGTATGAGTAGGTTTCCATGTAAGGACTCTAGTTTAACCAGGGGTCAAATTCTTTAACTTCGATCAGCGTGGGGCGATCGGCTGTAAATGCCGCATTCACAGCATCGGTCAGGCTCTGCGCGCTGTCCACCCTGAGCGCGTGGCAGCCACAGGACTGCGCCAGCGCGATGAAGTCAGGATTGATCCCGGTAACGCCAACCAGCTCGATTTCGCGCAGCTTCATATCATCCTGGATTTGCTTTAAACCGTCGTTGTTCCACAGGATGATCGGCAGCGCCAGCTCGAGTTCCGCCGCGGTTACCAGTTCCTGTACCGTGAACATGAAACCGCCGTCACCGGCGACGGTGACGACGGGTACTTCCGGTAACGCAAGCTTGGCACCGATGGCATCGGGCAGGCCGCAGCCCAGCGTGCAGTAACCAGCCGGGTAATGCCAGAGCCTCGGCCGGGATACGTTAAACGCAAATGAGCCGGTATAAACCAGCTGGCAGATATCGCCCATGACGATCGTATCATCCGGCAAGGCGGCGCGCAGGACGTCGAGCGTCTTGCAATGCCGAACCTCGCTTGCCGTTAAATTGCCGCGAATTTCCTGGCGTAAAGCGGCTACCTCGGCGACGGTTTCGGCGCGTGCGCTGACATCGCCCAGCTGGCGGGCGATTGCCTCGGTACTCGCCTTTGCACCACCGATGATGGCGACCTCGGCCGGGTAAAGATCATTCATTTTGCGTGAATCGATATCGATGCGGATTATCTTGCCGTTGATTTCGAGGGTTTCGACAAAACTGTCGACTTCAGATAGTTCGGTGCCTACCGCGAGTACGACATCTGCATTCTTGAGATATTTCTGGACTTCTCCGCGCACCGTACCCGCACTCAGCGAAAGCGGGTGCGAATCATCGATAATACCTTTACCGGCGTTACTGCCGATCACAGCCGCCCCGAGTTTTTCAGCGATTTCCGTAATCGCGTCGCCGGCTAGCCAGGCCCCACCCCCGACGCATATCATCGGCTGTTTAGCCGCGCGTAACAGTTCGCAGGCACGTTGGATTTTCTTCGCCGTCGGTACCGGACGTTCGGGCAATTCGATAGCTTGCCAGTCGCCGTCAGCCGGCATCGCCAGAACGTCAATTGGAATAGCAATGTGGACCGGGCGCGGACGTTCGCTCGAAAACACTGAAAAAGCTTTTGCGATCAGGCCTGGGACCTCCTCGGGCGTCATCGCGGTCGCTGAAAATGCCGTCAGCGGGGCGGTGGCGTCGGTCAGACCCGGGACCTCGTGCAGGCAACCCCAACCCTTGCCGAGCGTGTAGCTGGCACAATCACTGGAGAGCATTAAAACCGGAATACTGTCGGCATAGGCCTGGCCGATCGCGGTGAGCGCGTTGGTAACGCCGGGCCCGGAAATGACCAGCGCGACCCCGGGTCGGCCCGAGGCGCGCGCGTAACCGTCGGCCATAAAGCCGGCGCCCTGCTCATTACGCGCCTGTACGTGGCGAATCTTGCTGCGGTTAAGACCCCTGCAAAATTCCAGCGTGTGTACTCCGGGTATGCCAAACAGCGTATCGACGCCATAGGCTTCGAGTAGTCTTATCGTTGCTTCGCCGACATTGAGTTCACTGCTGTTGTTCATCGTCACCCTCTAGTTCAAAGCGGAAATAATTTTTTCACCGATCTGGTCAGTGCTGGCATTGCCGCCAAGGTCTGCACTCATGACGCCCGCCTGCAGGCAGCGCTCGACCGCGTTTTCGATTCGCTGCGCCAGGTCTTTGCGCTGCATACTGTATTCAAACAGCATTGCCACGCTCAGAATAGTGCCGATCGGATTGGCAATGCCCCGGCCGGCGATATCGGGTGCAGTGCCGTGCACCGGCTCGTAAATTGCCGGCCTGCCCGGATTCAGTCCATGCAGTGAAGCCGAGGGCAGCATGCCCAGCGAGCCGGCATAACTAGCGACCAGGTCTGACGCCAGGTCGCCAAATATATTATCCGCGATGACCACATCGAACGTGGTTGGACGCTGCATCATTTGATAAAGCGCGTTATCGGTATACAAATGCTCGAGTTCGATATTGGGGTATTCGGCACCCACTTCACTGACGATTCGGCGCCACAGAATCCCGCTTTCCATGACGTTTGACTTGTCGATAGAGGTGACCTTGCCACGTCTAGACGCCGCGATTTCAAATCCCACCACCGCCAACCGCCGGATCTCTTCGCTGGTATAAAAGTTTGCGTCGTAGGCCTGGAAACTGCCATCTGCAAGTTCATCGATGCCCCGCGGCGTTCCGTAGGGCAAGCCCCCACAAAGTTCACGCAGCACCAGGACATCCGCACCGGCAACAATTTCCGGTTTGAACGGTGTGCGTGCCAGCAGCGATTCGTAGGCGCGCGACGGGCGCAGGCAGGCGTAGGTTTCGAGCTCCTCGCGCATGCGCATCAGGCCATCGCGCTCGGCCGGGGTCGCGCCCGGTGGCGGCAGGTTGTCCCACCTGGCGCCGCCGGCTGCACCGATTAACAGCGCGTTTGACTGTTTTGCGGTGGCAACGGTTTCGTCGCGACAAAAGGTGCCGTACCTGTCCCAGGCGGCACCATGCAGCAAGTCGTGTTTAATCTCGACATCGATTTGTTCGAGCTGGCAAAGGCTTTCAAAGACGCGTAACGCGACCGACACCACTTCGGGTCCGATACCGTCCCCGGGTAGCACCAGCAGTTTGAATGGATTAGCCATACGATTAGCCCAGCTCGTCTGATCGCTAGCTTATAGCCGAAACCACGCGAGGTAAATCCGGTTTTACAACTTTTGCAAACACTCGAGATAGGCGTTCTCGTCGGGTGCCTGGTTGTTGCGTTGGGCGTTCCAGAGTGCCTGCCCGAGACACTCCATCATGGCGTGCTCGGCCTGGTGTTGACCTTTGCTGCCAAGTAGCTTCTGGTACACAGCCGTGATCCCCGGGGGTCGATCCGTCGCGGTCTGTTCACGCAGTGCGATATGCATGCCCATGTGCAGGAAGGGGTTGGTCTGACCCTGATCCGGCGTGAATTCCTGTTGCTTGATTGCGTCATTATTATCAAGCAGTGCGTGGTACTCGGGGTGAATCTCGATGACCTCGGCAATCATCGCCTGCATCGGTTCGAGCAGTTGCTGCTGCTGCATTTTTTGCCATACCTCGAGGTAAACCTGGCGTACTTCATCGCGCGACTCAAACATGTCAGCGTCTCCTACTCAATGTTTTTCCGTTTGAATTCGCACAGGTCCTCGATGACGCAGCTTCCGCAGCGCGGCTTGCGTGCGATGCAGGTATAGCGCCCGTGCAAAATCAGCCAGTGATGAGCGTCGAGCTTGAATTCTTCCGGGACGAACTTGAGCAGTTTCTTTTCCACCATCAGCACATCCTTGCCGGGCGCGATGCCGGTGCGATTGGAGACACGGAAAATATGCGTATCGACGGCAATTGTCGGATGACCGAAAGCAACGTTTAGCACGACGTTTGCCGTTTTGCGCCCGACGCCCGGTAATGCCTCGAGTGCGACCCGATCTTCAGGCACCTGCGAGTTATGCTGGTCGATCAGGGTTCGACAGGTAGCAATAATATTTTTTGCCTTGGAATTAAACAGCCCGATGGACTTGATATACCGCTTAACACCCGCTTCACCGAGTGCGAGCATCTGCTCGGGGGTGTTCGCTTTCGGGAACAGTTTTGCGGTGACCTTGTTGACACTGACATCGGTCGCCTGTGCCGATAACAGGACTGCGATCAGCAGCTCGAAATTCGAGCCGTATTCGAGTTCTGAACGCGGTTGCCTGATGTGCTCGCGCAAGCGCGAAAAAATTTCGTGGCGTTTTTGCAGATTCATACCGTACCGGGTACCGGTTCGATCGTCTCCTGCTTTGCGTGGGGTCGCGCATCGAGCCAGTTCTTGGCGACAATCAGGATCGCCAGACCGAAAAATGCACCGGGCGGCAATACCGCGAGCAGAAACCCGGGGTAGTCCTGGTTGAATTCGATGGTCAACATTTGCGCACCCTCACCGAACATGAGTTCAGCATTGGCGAACAGGGTACCGAAGCCGATGATCTCTCGCAGCGCGCCCAGCAGTGCCAGTACCACCAGGAAGCCGAGCCCCATCATCAGGCCATCGAGTGCAGCAGGACCCACCGCGTTGCGTGATGCAAAGCCCTACGAAAACCGGAAGGCGCACTTCCTTGCGCACGAAACCACGGATAAGCGATACGACCGTATTCGACAGTACCAGGGTGATCAGGGTGGCGATGCCCAGACCAATTCCATTGACAACGGTACTGGTCACGGCGAGCAGGGGGCAGAGTCCGAGCAATTGCACCAGTGCAACATTATTGCCCCAGAGTCCGTTTTGTGTGATTTCGCGTGTGCTTGTCATATCATGCCGGTCAATTAAAAATCATATCAGCGTTTTGTTGATAGTACAGCAGTGTATTTCGTACCGCGGCAACCACGGCACGCGGCGTAATGGTTGCGCCGGTAAACTGATCGAAATCACCGCCGTCACGTTTTACCTGCCAACCGGACGGTCCGGGATTGGTCAGTGATTTGCCATCGAAACTTTTAATCCATGGCGACTTCCTGATCTCAACGGCGTCACCAAGCCCCGGCGTTTCAGCATGCTTGATGACGCGAACGCCGGCCAGGCTGCCGTTGCGGTTGATACCGACGAGGAGATGTATCTTGCCGCTGTAGCCGTTGGGCGCGATGCTATTAAAAATAGCCGCGACGGGTTCTCCGCCGAGGCGTGCACGGTAAACAATCGACACATTATCAGTGCCAAGCAACGGGGACGAGGGCAGTTCCAGCGTGTCCGTTACAATATCGTTATCGAGCTTGTCGCTGGGTAGCAACGCATGCAGGTTACGCAGCAGCACCTGGCGCTCGTTTTCGATAATGCTTTCCCGAGTACCGAACTCGGTGAGCGCGACCAGGGTGGTACCGGCGACTGCAAATACCCACAGGAATATTCCCGAAATCAGAACTTGCCGCCGGCCGATCGTGATCATTTTTCGCCATACACCCGCGGCTGGGTGTAATAGTCGATGAGCGGTACGCACATGTTCGCCAGCAGCACCGCAAAAGCGACCCCGTCGGGATAGCCGCCCCAGACGCGGATCACATAGATCAGAATTCCAATCAGCAGGCCGTAGTAGATGCGACCCAGGTCAGTGGTTGCCGCGGTAACCGGGTCGGTGGCGATGAAAAAGGCCCCGATCACGACGGCACCCGAGAGTAGATGAAACACGGGTGAGGCATAGATCCCGGGATCGACCAGGTAGAATATCAGCGACATCGTCAGCACGGCGACCAGCAGCGCGGTCGGAATATGCCAGCGTATCGTGCGGGTAAACAGCAGCCATAATCCGCCGACAAACCACCAGAACGCTATCCATTCCCATCCCTTGCCACCATACTCGCCGAATACCGGTGACAGCCGGATTTCAGTTATCGAGATACCTTGCGCGACGGCAGTCTTGACCTGATCCAGCGGGGTTGCTGAACTCAGCGCATCCCACTGTCGAATATCGGCACCACCGAAGCTGTAGGCCAGCGCATCCAGCAGTCCGAGGCCTTCGCCGCTCACGGAGTTTGGCAAATACCAGGTCGTCATTTCCCGCGGGAACGAAATCAACAACACCACGTAACCGACCATTGCCGGATTAAAGGGGTTGAATCCGAGTCCTCCGTACAAATGTTTTCCAGCGATCATGGTGAAACCGATTCCGACCAGTACCAGCCACCAGGGTGAATGCATCGGCAGGCAGAGTGCGAACAGCCACGCCGCCACCACCGCGCTGAAATCGGTCAGGTGCGGCATGACAGGCCTGGCGCGCAATTTCAGAATAGCTGCCTCGAAAGCCAGCGCTGCAAGCACCGCAAGACAAATGTTGATGATGACCCCCGGTCCAAAATACCAGGCATAGGCAAACGTGCCAGGGAGCAGGGCGATGATGACCTGGATCATCAGACGTTTAAGCGTATTACCCTGGGCGACGTAAGGAGAGGAAACGATGACGCTGGTCACGGCGAATCTTCCTGAACCGCTTTCTTGCGCGCCTTGACCCTGTCAAGCGCTGCCTGGACCGGATCCGCACTGTCGGTTGTTTCACCGGATTGGGCCTTTCTTTTTT
>CALZHS010000218.1 GCA_945787265.1 uncultured Gammaproteobacteria bacterium
CTGCCGCGCTACACTTTTGCAAGCGTTTAATCCGGACAGCTAGTCGGTGATTGGGCCAGATTTCGGCTAAGATTTAGAGGGAGTTGATGAGCGTCCGCATGCTGTTGAGGATGCGCACGGAGGAGCCCTTGCGGCCGTACTTGATGCGGTTATAGAGCTCGACGATGTCTGCAAGCTGTTCGCGCTGTGGAAAGTCCCGGTCCGAAATGCGCTCGAGAAAGGCACGGCTGTCTTCCGAGGGGCGTTTCTGAAAACCTCGCCTGGACAGTTTTTTCAGCAGGCGCCCGAACTGGATTTCGTAGGCTTCGGGCTTTGGCGGACGCTCACGATACCAGACAATAAACCAGAATAAACCGGTGACCGTGAGCAGCATGAAGACCAATGCAAACACCATGTCTGACCAGTTTTCAATGCCAAGATCCAGTTTGCTCAGAAAGTCCTGCTGTTTGCGCTGATCATAGTTGATTACCCAGTCATTCCAGCTGTGTTGCAGGTTATCCCAGCTGTAGAGCAGGTTACCAAAGATCGGGTTACGATTCTGGATGCGAAAAATTGATGTTTCGTCGGACAGGGCGTTATCGAGACCCTGTTCAATTCGACTCGGAGACACTGCGGCGGTGGGATCGATCCGCACCCAGCCCTTGTTTTCGACCCAGACTTCAGCCCAGGCGTGCGCATCGGACTGGCGCACGATCAGGTAGTTACCGACATTGTTGTATTCACCGCCCTGGTAGCCGGTGACAACGCGTGCCGGTATTCCTGCAGCGCGCATCAGCAGCGCAAAACTGCCGGCGTAGTGTTCACAAAAACCGCGCCGGGTTTCAAACAGAAACTCGTCAACCACGTGATTTCCGAGGGCAGGGGGCCGCAGGGTGTAAAAGTATTCCTGCTCGCGAAACATTTTCAGCACTTCGTTGATGACGTCTTCGCTGCGATCAAAACGTTGTGCCAGCGATTTACCCATCGCGATTGTCTTCGGGTTGAGATCGTCAGGGTATTCGAGCGTAACACCGAGATACTCCAGGTCTTCGTCGGCACCAACCTCGTAAGCCACCCATCAGCCTGGTCGGAATGTCCAGCGGTAGCAGCCAGCGCTCGCCATTGGGTTCCAGCGTGACGGTATATTTTATCGCGGGTTCGGTGACATTGATGTTGAACCGGTTAAGGACCTGCCGAGGTGACTGGTACCAGCGATAACCGTTATAGCGGGCCATCACCGGTCCTCGCCAGTAAAGCCTGCTCTGGGCTGGAATTCCACCTTCGAAATCAACCCGGAAGGCAACCTCGTTGCTGCGGATCAGGTTGCTGATTTTGCCGGGTGACATGTGATCGCTAAGCCCGGTAACACCGCCACGTTGTTCACTGGATATTCCCCACAGTGGACCCGGTACGCGTGGCACCAGCACGAACAGAATGAGCATCAGCGGGATCGACAGCAGTACCAGGCGGGTGCTTGATCCCAGCAGCTGCCTGATGTCGACTTTTTCCTCGCGCTGATTGATCGTGATCAGCGTGGCAGTTATGACAATCAGGGTGACGAACATCAGGCTTGCCGTAAAGATACTCTGGGAATAAAGGAAATGCGTGGCGATCAGAAAATAGCTGAGAAAAACCAGTATCAGCAGGTCACGATGACGCCGGCTTTCGAGGAACTTGAACGAGGTCATCACCGTCAGCAGGGCGAGGCCTGCATCGCGTCCGACGATGGTCCAGTACTCAGCGAATACGCCAATGCCGCCAAAAAATACCAGCGGGATCAGTACCCACTTGGGTAGCTCCTTGACCTTGCCAAGGTTTTGCAGGCTTCGCCATCCCAGCGCAAGCAACACGATTGCGCTTACCCAGACCGGCAGGTTTCGAAAGTGGGGGACGATTGAGCACAGGAAACAGAAGCAGACTGCAAAAATGCTGGAGCGACTCACCGTTTCGTCTGCAATCGATCGAATGGGCAGGTTTTGGCTAGTCGTTTTCAAGCGTGAATTCCTGGTTGAAATCAGGTTGTCTGAAAACCGCCAATGCCTGCAAGCAGGCATGTTTGTGCGCACTACCGTAACCCTGTTCGATCAGGGTGCCAGGCAGTCGTAATCCGTATTTCTGCTCTTCGTTTTCGGCGGCCAGGACCAGGGCTGTCATGAGACTCAGTTTGTCTTCGAGCGATCCCTCTTTGATCAGGTTCCAGTCGATCCATAACGAAGGTCTCGCCTGTCCCTGAAATGTCTTCGTCAATAGCCCCTTGCCCTGGGCATATGCCTTCCAGGATATGTGGTGTAACGATTCTCCCTCGCGGTGTTCGCGCAGACCCGCGAAGTCCTCTCCTTCGATGGTACTGGTCGAGGTTTGTCCGTCATATTGTTCGATCATGCTCTGGTGCAGCCGGACCCTGGTGGACGGCTTCGGGTAAATCAGGACCGGTAAATCGAATTTTAGCCAGCCCCAGGCATGGAACAGACCGGTGGGATAACGGGTGAACACCGTCATACCCATCGGTTTGAACTGCCCGCGATGCGCAGTAGGGATTCTCAGTTTAGCCTTGCTGGTGCCCGCGGGTTCGAGCTTGACGTATACCGGCACCTGATCGGCATACTGGATTCCGATAGCGTAGCGCTTCGAGTTGTTGGCGTGACTGACTTCAAATTTAAGCTCACAGGATTCACCGCAGAATACAGGTCGCGGGATCAGTAGACTGACGGTGATGCCGAGCAGGTTTTTATGGGTATGCCAGAGGCTGATGATGCCGAGGGAGGTCAACATGAAAGTCAGCACGAATGCCATGCTGTTCTGGTAGTTGATCGCGGCAAAGAACAGGAACAGCAGCATAATCGCGAACAGGTAGCCGAAACGCGTCGGCAGAATGTAAAGACGTCGGTTATGCAGCAGAATTGCATCCGGGCTCGGCGGGTTATGGCTATCAAACCAGTTGTCGAAGTATCGACGAATGGGAGCCGGCAAACTGACCGAAAGCATGATGGTCAGGGGATTGGAGTCTGTTCGATCAAATCATTGACCAGATCCATGGTCGGACGGCTATGCTGCTCGGACGGGGTAAGGCGATGGTCGGCAATCGCCCCGAACACGGACTGGACATCACCCGGCTCCGCATGGCTGCGCCCCTTCATTAATGCCCATGACCTGCTGGCCTGGATTACGGCCAGGCCGGCGCGCGGTGAAAGGCCGTAAACAAACAGGCCGGGATTGCGCGTGGCCTGGATCAGCTGCTGAACGTAATTCAGTAATGGCTCGGAACAATGGACATGATCTACCGCGGATTGAATCTCGATAAAGCGTCCGATGCTGACCACGGAATCCATCCGGTACATCATTTCGCGAGGATTTCCGCCCTTTAACAAGGCGCGCTCGGCCGCCTGGTCCGGGTAACCAAGCGAAATTTTCATCATGAAGCGATCCAGCTGCGATTCGGGTAACGGGAAGGTGCCAGATTGATCAAGCGGGTTTTGAGTGCCGATAACAAAAAACGGCTCGTCCAGCCGGTGCGTTGCCCCTTCGACCGTGATCTGTTTTTCTTCCATGGCTTCGAGCAGTGCGCTCTGGGTCTTCGGCGTGGCGCGGTTGATTTCATCGGCGAGGATGAAATGCGCAAAAACAGGACCGGGATGAAATTTGAAAACCTGCTGTTCGGGATCGAAAATCGATACCCCGAGAATATCAGCAGGCAGTAAATCGCTGGTAAATTGAATGCGGTTGAAATCGAGGTCGAAAACCTGCGCGATGGTTTGCGACAAGGTGGTTTTACCGACCCCGGGTAAATCTTCGATGAGGCAGTGGC
The DNA here is from genome assembly GCA_945787265.1 of uncultured Gammaproteobacteria bacterium. Taxonomy (GTDB): domain Bacteria; phylum Pseudomonadota; class Gammaproteobacteria. The sequence goes on from CALZHS010000218.1 coordinate 3,785, forward strand.
CGCGGGCAATCAGGCAGCAAACGGCTAGCTCGATCTGGTTCGATTTGCCCAGGATGATGGTTTCAATCGCCGCAATCGCTTTTCCAATATCAGCCTGAAATTCTGCAATCGAACTGTCCGTCGTATCCAGCATTAAGGGTCTCACATAAGTATGAAGGCATAGTTATCGACCAAGTTTAGCCGAAATTGTTTAATTGTTCCGTGAAATAAGCCGGCCGTGAGGGGCGACGCGATTAAAACGGCTTAGACGGTTTTGCGGTGGCCAAAGGGTTTCCAGGCAGGGGAAATTACGTCCGGCATGGATGATCGCCCCAGTAATCGTGCTGACGCCAGTGTCATTGGGCCATAGCGTTGATTAATCTGGTCCATCGCAAGGTGGGCGCGCTGGCGGGCGGGGTGCTTGCGCTGGAACAGGTCCGCCTGGCAGGGTGTCTTCGGATCGAGCGCGACGATGCGTATCTGCCAGATTCCCTGGCCGTTCCAGGTATGCTTTAACCAGCGTGTACCGAGTCGGTAAATGACTCTCTCGTCGTCGCTGGGTAAAAGCGAACGCGCGGTGGTCTTGAGCCAGCCGCGATACAGGCGCAGGCCGAACAGAAACTGCTGGGCTACCAGCCGGTTGCTGCGCAGGCGCTCGGCGAGCTTGTGCGACATGTGCATCAGGTACACCCGTATCGATTCGGCGTCGCGCGTGTCGGGTGGCAGCACCTTGCCATGCCCGATCGACTGGGCAGCCGGGATACTGGTTTTTACCGCTTCGGGATCAAGGCCCTGTGCCATCAGCCAGATTCGCCTGCCCGGATTGCCGAAGCGTTTGCCGAGCACGCTGATGGGCAGTTTTTGCAGGTCTCCGCAATTGTGCACACCATGGGCGGCGAGCATGCCGGCGATCCCCGAGTTTACCCCGCAAAGACCGGTCAACGGTGCACTGGCGAGGCGTTCCTTTGCCTGCCAGGGTGGAATGATGGTCAAACCATCCGGCTTGTGCAGTTTAGCCGCGAACTTGGCCGTGGTTTTGTCGCCGCTGACGCCAATCGAGCACAGGATCCCCGAGTGTTCGTAAACCCTGCGCTTGACCCGCAGTGCGACCTCGCGTGGAGATCCCCAAAGCCGCTGGCAACGGGTGACGTCAAGGTAAGCCTCGTCGACCGAGAAAATCTCGAGGTCAGGCGTGAAACCTGACAGCGCATGCATGATATTGGCCGATACTTCGGCATAGCGTTGCGGGCGGCTGGTGACCCGGAGCAGGTCCGGGCAAAGCTGCAGGGCTTGCCTGATGTGCATCCCGGTGCTGACGCCGTAAGTCCGCGCTTCATAGGAGCAGGTGATGATGCAGGTGCCGATGTCACCATTGGTCAAGGCAATCGGTTTAGCTCGCCATTCGGGGTGATCGAGCTGCTCAACCGAGGCGAAGAAAGCGTTCATATCCACCAGCAGGATAACGCGGGGCCAGCGTCGGCTGCTTAAGGGATTCAAGGGTAGCACCGAACCTGGCCGACCACTTTTCCCTGGATGATCACCCGCGAATCCGCGAGCACCAGGTCTGCCTGGTCAGGATTATCGGCGATCAGCTGAATCCGCTCACCGGAACGGAATCGAACGCGTTTCAGCGTTACCTGTTCGTTGTCGATCAGCGCGACCACGATGTCA
>CALZHS010000219.1 GCA_945787265.1 uncultured Gammaproteobacteria bacterium
CGCGGTTAAAATACGTCCCGGACTCATTGCCTGCGATCGCGTTGCGGGCCTGACCGGCAAGATTTACCTGTCGCAGGAAGCACCGAGCCTGCCGCTCGAAAACTGCACCGAAGAAAACTGTCGCTGCCACTATATTTTCTTCGATGATCGCCGTAGCGGCAGAGATCGGCGCATAGACCTCGGAAAAATGGATGAGTTACTGCCCGACCTCGGACAGAATCGGCGCACTATACCCGGCCGCAGGGTCACGGACCTGGCCGCCTGATTCGTCGCGGCCTTCTTATACGGCTCTAGAACATTATCGAACCGAATAAAAAAAGCCGGCTTGTCGCCGGCTTATCTGATATCCGTGGGATTTACTCGTCGTCGTCATAGTCGGCATTCGGCCGATCCACGAGCTCAACATAGGCCATCGGCGCCTTGTCGCCCGGACGATAGCCACATTTCAGAATGCGCATGTAGCCACCGGGACGTTCCTTGTAGCGAGGACCGAGATCGGCAAACAGCTTACCGACCGCAGACTTGTCCCGCAGGCGACTGAATGCCATCCGACGATTGGCGACGCTGTCTTCCTTGGCGAGCGTAATCAGGGGCTCGGCAACACGGCGCAATTCTTTTGCCTTGGGCACGGTAGTACGGATCACTTCGTGATCGAACAGGGAAGCAGCCATATTTTTGAACATCGCCTTGCGATGAGAACTGTTTCGATTGAGCTGACGCCCACTATTGCGATGACGCATCGTCTAGACCTCTTAACTTGCCAACTTGTTGTCGTTTCCGATACTGGCAGGCGGCCAGTTTTCAAGACGCATACCCAGTGACAGGCTATAGGACGCCAATACGTCCTTGATTTCTGTCAGCGACTTTTTGCCCAGGTTCGGGGTTTTCAGCAGTTCGACTTCGGTGCGTTGAATCAAATCGCCGATGTAGTAAATATTCTCCGCTTTCAGGCAGTTGGCCGAACGTACCGTCAGTTCCAGGTCGTCTACCGGGCGCAGCAGAATCGGATCGATATGTGATTCCGGTTCAAGCTCGACTTCCTCGTCCGATCCCTCGAGATTGACGAACACCGAAAGCTGGTCCTTGAGAATACTACCGGCAACACGAATCGCCTCTTCCGGATCTATCGTGCCATTGGTTTCGATGTCAATAATCAGCTTGTCCAGGTCGGTACGCTGTTCAACACGCGCCGCTTCGACGCTGTAAGCGATCTTGCGTACCGGCGAGAAGGACGCGTCGAGCTGCAGGTGGCCCAGTGCCACGTCTTCTTCAGACGTCTGGCGCGTATTCGCCGGCTGGTAGCCGCGTCCCTTCATGACATGCACCGACATGTCGAAGTTGGTACCCTTGGTCAGGGTTGCAATCACGTAGTCCGGATCGACGATTTCGATATCGTGATCCAGCTGGATATCACCCGCGGTAACGATCCCGGGACCCTTCTTTGAGATGGTCAGGGTCGCCTCGTCCCTGGCATGCATGATGATGCCCACGCCTTTCAGGTTGAGCAGAATATCGATCACGTCTTCCTGTACGCCGTCAATCGTCGTGTATTCGTGCAGCACTCCCTCGATACGGCAGTCAACGATGGCGCAGCCGCGCACCGATGACAGCAGGATACGCCTCAGCGCATTGCCCAGCGTGTGACCAAAACCGCGTTCCAGCGGCTCGATGGAAACCCTGGCATTGTAAGTCTCCTGTTGTTCGACTTTAACATGCTTCGGCTTCAGTAAATCAGAGTACAATTTAGACATAAATAACCCGCTAATTATTTGGAATAAAGTTCGACGACAAGTTGCTCGTTGATATCAGGCGGCAATTCGCTGCGTTCTGGCAGCGCCTTGAAGGTCCCTTCAAACTTGTTCTGGTTAACCTCAACCCAATCCGGAAAACCAATCTGTTCAGCCAGCGCCAGTGCCTCGGCAATACGCGCCTGCTTGCGTGATTTTTCGCGCACGCTCACTACATCGGAGGCCGTAACAACATACGATGGAATATTAACGATCTTACCGTTAACCAGGATCGACTTGTGATTCACCAGCTGTCGGGCTTCCGCACGGGTTGAACCAAAACCCATGCGATAGACCACGTTGTCAAGCCGGGCCTCCAGCAACTGCAAAAGGTTCTCACCGGTAGAGCCTTTTAAGCGTGAGGCTTCCTTGTAGTAGTTACGAAACTGACGCTCGAGAATACCGTAAATACGCCGCAGCTTCTGCTTTTCGCGTAGCTGCAAACCGTAATCCGACTGTCTAGGCTTGCGCGTACCCGCGCCATGCATGCCGGGAGGATTGTCAATCTTGCACTTGGTATCAACCGCGCGACGTGAAGATTTCAAGCTCAGGTCCGCGCCTTCACGACGCATCAGCTTACATTTTGGTCCAATATATTTTGCCATTAGATATCCTGCCTATACGCGACGTTTTTTCGGGGGACGACAACCGTTGTGCGGGATTGGCGTAACGTCATCAATGCGGGTAATCTTGAAACCGATTCCGTTCAGCGCACGCACCGCAGAATCTCGTCCCGGCCCTGGCCCCTTGACCATGACTTCAAGGTTTTTCATGCCCATTTCCTGTGCCGCCTGGCCCGCGCGTTCCGCCGCAACCTGGGCCGCGAACGGAGTCGACTTGCGCGAACCGCGAAATCCCGAACCACCGGCAGTCGCCCAGGTCAACGCATTGCCCTGGCGATCGCTAATAGTCACGATCGTGTTATTAAAAGTCGCGTGAACGTGGGCAACGCCGTCGGAAACGACGCGCTTGGTTTTCTTCTTTGTGCGTGATTTTTCAACCATTATTTTTCCTGCTTATCGCTTCAGCGGACGCCGCGGTCCCTTGCGGGTGCGAGCGTTAGTCTTGGTGCGCTGACCGCGCACCGGCAAACCGCGGCGATGGCGAATACCACGATTGGTGCCCAGGTCCATCAGACGCTTTATGTTCATCGAAATCTCGCGCCGCAGATCACCCTCGGTGGTGTAGCTCTCTACACTGGTGCGAATCTGCTCGAGCTGTTCTTCGTTCAACTCACGCACCTTGGTTTGTGGATCAATACCGGTGGCACTGCAGATATGGGCAGAGCGCGTGGCGCCAATGCCGAAGATTGATTGCAATGCAATCACGGTATGCTTGTGGTCCGGTATATTTACGCCTGCAATACGAGCCATAAAAAAACTATCTCCTAAGCCGTTAGGCCAAAATGGGCGCAGATTCTATCTGCCGGTCGCCCGAAATTCAATAAATCAATCAATAAATCAACCATGCGTAATTCTAACCCTGGCGCTGCTTGTGACGGGGGTCGGTGCAAATTACCCGTACCGAACCGTTGCGTCGAATCACCTTGCAGTTTTTACACATTTTCTTAACCGAAGCTCTTACCTTCATGGCCTTACCTTAATCCCGGGACCTAGCGCACCACACCGGCGCCGCCGTACCCTTTAAAATTCGATTTCTTCATCAAACCGTCGTACTGATGACTCATCAGGTGCGCCTGCACCTGTGACATGAAATCCATCACCACGACAACGATGATCAACAAGGAGGTACCCCCGAAGTAGAAGGGCACATTCCAGAACAGTATTAAAAATTCCGGCAATAAACAGACCGCGGTGATGTACATCGCACCCACCAGGGTCAGCCGTGACATCACGCCGTCGATATAATTCGCGGTCTGGTTACCGGGACGGATACCCGGAATAAAAGCGCCGGACTTCTTCAGGTTTTCCGCGGTATCTTTCGAATTGAACACCAGCGCGGTGTAGAAAAAACAAAAGAATATGATCGCGGCGGCATAAAACATCACGTACAGGGGTTGACCGGGCGACAGGGTTGCCGAAATATCCTGCAACCAGCGCATGCCCTCTGCCTGGCCGAACCAGCTCCCCATCGTGGCCGGGAACAGAATTATACTTGACGCGAATATCGGCGGTATAACGCCCGCCATGTTCAGCTTCAACGGCAAGTGACTGCTTTGCGCCGCATACATCTTGCGCCCCTGTTGGCGCTTGGCATAGTTAACCGTAATTCGACGCTGCCCGCGCTCGACGAAAACGACGAAATAGGTTACCGCCAGGGCTCCGGCAAACAGCGCCAGGATGACCAGCGAATTTAGTTCACCGGTACGCACCAGTTCAAAGGTGCCACCGATTGCCGACGGCAATCCCGCGACGATTCCGGCAAAGATAATGATTGAAATACCGTTGCCGACGCCGCGTTCCGTGATCTGTTCACCGAGCCACATCAGGAACATGGTACCCGTCACCAGGGTAACTGCCGCGGTAAAAATGAAAGACGGGCCAGGATTTACCACCAGTGCGGCACCGCCGCCACCGCTTTGTCCGGACAATGCAATCGAGATACCAATCGACTGGAAGGTCGCCAGAGCTACCGTGCCATAACGCGTATACTGCGTAATCTTGCGACGCCCGGACTCACCTTCTTTCTTCAACTGTTCCAGGGTCGGTACCGC
>CALZHS010000220.1 GCA_945787265.1 uncultured Gammaproteobacteria bacterium
TACAGGCGCTGGCCGAGTTCTTTGGCAGATACCTCCATCTCCATATCGAGCGCTTTCGCTCCTGCATAAAGCCGCTCCAGGTGCTGATCGAGAAACGCGATCTTGCCCCGGTGCACGCGCAATCCTTCCCAGACGCCGTCGCCGAGCACGAAGCCGCTGTCGAACACCGAGACCCTGGCCTCGTCACGCGAGAAATATTCACCATTGATATCGATGGTGATATCCGCGTTGCGCGGATCGTTCTGGTACTCGTGGGTACCCTTGCTCTGACTATTCATCGGTGCTCCCCAATTCAAATTCCTCGCCCATACTTGAAATGCTCAGGTAAGCGACACCATTGCGTTCAGTTTCATCCGCGAGATTGAGTAGGTCGTAAAAGGCGCTGCGGCTGATCAGCGCATCCAGACCTTCGCGAATATGTACGTAGGGCCGAGGCTGGCTGGTGTTCGCGTCGATATCGATCCGAATTGGGTGATCACGATCGACTACGATTTGCTCACCGGTGTTGGTGGTGAATACGATCACCTGTTGACCTTTTTCCTCTATGCGTTCGACCAGGTTTGCAACAAACGGCGCATCGTCCACCTGGATGCGCAGTTTTTCGGCGGGCGTGACGAGGAAGTAATCGTCGCCTTCGCGGCGCAAAATCCCGGCAAACATCTTCACCATTGAATCGCGCCGGAAAGGGCGCCCCTGGTGAAACCAGTTGCCATCGGCTGCGATACGAATATCGATTTCGCCCTGGTAACCGGGATTCCAGTTACGCCTCGCCGCCTGGGTAGTTTCACTGGACCTGATAGCGGCGAGAATTTGATCGAGTTGGGACATTGATGTCTGTTTTCTTTAACCAGTCACGATGTTATCCCCGGCGCAGTCTAATGTCATCCCGCGCTTCGATGCGGACCGAGGTGTCGGAGCGGTTTGGATCCTGTCCGGCTACTCCCGTTTTAGCAACCGCTAATCGAGCTACCGCAATCAGAACAGTTAATTTATACTTTTACAATCTGTGCCATCCGCGAGGAAACAGTCGAATATGAAACGCAGGGGATTCGTCAAGCTGTGTGCGTCTGCGCTCGCCGCCATTACCGCCAGCCCCGAACTGTTGGCCCGGGAAAATCAGGTTTATCATCGATACGGACGGGTCGCGCTGGTTGATCACTATACCGGTGCGCCGGTGCGCGCCGCATCGCTGGACGTGGGTGAGGCCTACCTGTTCCACTACCCGTTTGTATCCACGCCGTGCTTTCTGATCGACCTGGGTAAATCAGTCACTTCCAGAAGCAACCTCAAGACCCGCGACGGCGAACGCTATCGCTGGCAGGGCGGGTCGGGGCAAAAAAACTCGGTGGTCGCGTTCTCGGCAATTTGTGCGCACAAGATGAGCCATCCGGCACCGTCGGTAAGCTTTATCAACTACAGGCACAAGGAAGTCAGATTTCTTAACAGCCAGGATGAAATCGAACAGCGCGCCGGCGTTATTTACTGCTGTTCGGAAAACAGCGTCTACGATCCGGCACACGGCGGTCGAGTGCTGGGTGGACCGGCGCCGCAGCCGCTTGCCTCTATCGAGCTCGATTATGACGCGCAGGAAGACACCTTCTACGCGACCGCCACCATCGGCGGAGAAATGTTCGACCGCTTTTTCAGGAGCTTTCACGATCGGCTGGTGCTGCAGCACGGGCGCATCGACATTGATCAGGCCATGAACGGCAGCACCGAGCTCATGCGACTCAGGGATTACACCAATAACCAGGTTGGCTGTCAGGCCTGAGAATTGATGAGGTATTGCGGCTACTGGCGCCAGCACAAAGTAAGTATGATGACCAGGGCGGGGGCCTGAACTGAATTTGCAGCCGCTGCCGCTGTCCTGTGCTGATATAAACGCCCCATAAGTCCACCCGGTTTACCGATGGCAGACTGGCAATTATCAGGCAAGCTCGCTGTTATTCTGCGCGGCGACGACGGATTAACCGCCGGTAACAGGCGGGAAAAACGCGATTTCATCGCTATTGTTGATACCGGCTCCGAGTTCGCTCATTTCCTGGTTGATTGCTACCAGCACCTGGGTTTTACCGTTAAAAGTGCTGTCAAAGGGTTCGCCGCGGGCGCGCAACAGTGCGACCAGGTCGGCAACAGTATGGCACTCTGCCGACAGATCGATCTGTTCTGAATTCATACCCAGCTCTTCGGCAAGCCGCGCGAAATAGAGTACTTCAGCCATCGTGTTTACAGCGACCAGTCGAAGAACTGGATTTGCACTTCGTCACCGGCTTCGACGCCGTCGTTTTCATCGGGCAGCACGATAAAGCAGTTGGCACGGCTCATCGAGGTCAGGATTCCGGAGCCCTGCTTACCGGTTTTAGCGACCTGCCACTCGTTTTTATCATCCAGCGTGGCGATGCCGCGCTGGAACTCGTAACGCCCGGGTTTCTTGCGCATCGCATCGAGCGCGCGCGCGCGAAACAATGCCGGACGCCTGGGCTTGGCACCGGCCAGCGCATCGATCGCGGGCACCACGAACTGGCTGAAAGTCACCATCACCGCGACCGGGTTACCGGGTAAACCCATGAAAATGCTGGCGTCGATCTGGCCAAAAGTCAGTGGACGCCCCGGCTTGATCGCGATTTTCCAGAACTCGGTGGTGCCGAGATCTGCCAGTGCCGGCTTGATATAGTCGGCTTCTCCGACCGAAACCCCACCGGTGCTGATGATCAAATCAGCCCGCTTCGAGGCATTTTCGAGGACTTCACGCATGGCCGCGGGTTCATCCTTGACCACGCCGAGATCGATGACGTCGACTGCCATGCGCGATAGCATGCAGTGCAGGCTATAGCGATTACTATCGTAAATCTTGCCCGGTTGGAGTTTTTCGCCGATCGAGACCAGCTCGTCCCCGGTGGAAAAGAACGCCACTACGGGTTTGCGTTTGACCTGGAGTTGACCAATGCCAAGCGATGCCAGCACGCCGATATCTGCGGGGCTGAGCCGGGCACCGGCGTCAATTACGATTTCTCCCTTAACCACGTCTTCACCGGCCAGGCGGATGTTTTCACCGACCCGGTGATCGGAGTCGACCCGAATCTTGCCGGTTTCGGTAATTTCCACCTGCTCCTGCATGATCACCGCATCGGTCCCCTCGGGCACCAGTGCCCCGGTCATGATGCGAACACATTGTCCCGGGCCGCAGTTACCGTTAAACGGGTTGCCCGCAAATGCCGTACCGACTTCTTCAAGCTCGGTGACTTCGCCTTGTGCAAGGCTGCCAATGGCAACCGCAAATCCGTCCATTGCTGAATTGGGCAGTGGCGGAACGTTATGCGGGGACTTGACGGCTTCATTATTGACGCGGTCCAGGCATTCACGAATGGGCAGGCGCTCGCAGGCGTGAACCGGCAGAACACGTTGCTGGATCTTGTCTAACGCCTCGCTCATGCTGATTGATTCCGGGTCGAAGGGATCAGCACAGCTCGGCGCGGAAGAGATTTTGTTGCTCATAAAACGGAGTGTAGTCGCTCAGGAGCGTAATTGAGGCATAGACGGGGTAAAAATGGTAGGGGCAGCACCATTTTTTTGTGGTCGCGGTCAATCCTCGAGGGAAAGTGGATTAAATTTTGGGCTTGGGGCTATAAAAGCACCGGCGAGAGTGGTATTTTTACGTATTGACCTAGCGCGTTCCGGCGGGATCAAAGAGCCGTATTCCGGCGGAAATGACAATAACGACACAATCGGAGGATACAATGCAGAAATCCCTAAACATCGATCCCGGGAAGTGTACCGGCTGTCTCCAGTGCGAAATGGCCTGCTCCTACGAGCACACGGGTACCTTTAATCCATCTCGATCGTATATAAAGGTATTCACGTTCCACCATGAAGGGAGGTTTGCGCCCTATACCTGCACCCAGTGCGATGAAGCCTGGTGCATGCGTGCCTGCCCGGTTGATGCCATCAGTGTCGATTTGTCGACCGGCGCCAAGGTGATCAATGATGACAAGTGTGTCGGCTGCAAGGTCTGCACCATCGCCTGCCCGTTCGGTACCGTCAACTACTCGCAAGCGACCGGCAAGGTCGTCAAATGCGATCTTTGTGGCGGCGACCCGCAGTGCGCGGCAGCCTGTCCTACCGGTGCGATCACCTATGTGGACGCAGACTGGACCGGTTACGATCGCATGCTCGCCTCGGCAGCCAAAAGTCTGCCATCCGCCGAAGCAACCGCTTAACAATGGGGGTAATGAATCATGTCATGGACAAGAAAAATCCTGAGGGTAGATCTCTCTAAAGGTACCTGTACTTCCGAACCGCTCAACATGGATTGGGCGAAACAATACCTGGGCCAACGCGGCCTGGCGTCGAAATACCTGACCGAGGAAGTCGATCCGAAATGCGACGCGCTCGGACCCGACAATAAACTGATCATGGCCACCGGTCCGCTGACCGGCACCATGGCTTC
>CALZHS010000221.1 GCA_945787265.1 uncultured Gammaproteobacteria bacterium
TTCATGCCCAGTTCTTTCGAGCCCTGCGGCATCAGTCAGATGCTGGCCCTGCGCGCAGGCCAGCCCTGCCTGGTACACCATGTTGGCGGGCTGCGCGATACGGTTAAAGATAACAGCACCGGTTTTGTCTTTACCGGTGATAACCCGACCGAACAGGCCGACGCGCTGGTCAAGGCCGTGCGGCGTGCGCTCGCCCAGTTCAAGATGGAATCCGGCAAATCGCAGTCCATGCGCAAGGCCGCCGCGGCCGCGAGATTCGAGTGGGCCGACAGCATCGATGCTTACCTGAAGCATCTTTACCAGGAAAAATAAGCCTCGAACCCATGGCAACCCTGGAATCCAATTACGAGTCCATCGCACAAGGCCGGCACGGCGATCCGTTTAAAATCCTGGGCCCGCATAGCGCCATCAAAAACTGGACGGTGCGCAGCTGGCAGCCGCAGGCCCGGGCAATGGAGCTCGTCGATGCCAACGACGAAGTGCTGGTAAAGATGCAGCGGGTGCATGGCGATGGCCTGTTCGAAGCGCGCCTGCCTTTGCCGATTGTTTCCTACCGGTTGCGCCTTTACGAAAATGACCACAGCTATATCATCGAGGATCCCTACCGTTTCGCGTCGCCGTTTGGTGATCTCGACCGCCACCTGATGCGGGAGGGAAAACTGCGCAACCTCGCGGATAAACTCGGCGCCCACGTCACCGAACTCGATGGCGTCAAGGGTGTGCATTTCGCGGTGTGGGCCCCGGCTGCAAGCCGTGTCAGCGTGATCGGATTGTTCAACGGCTGGGACGGTCGTCGCCACCCGATGCGGCGCCATCCCACGGGTGGCGTCTGGGATATTTTTATCCCGGGTCTTGGTGCCGGGGATTATTACAAGTACGAGATTCTCGATTCCAATGGAAAACTGTTGCCGCTGAAGGCCGATCCATTCGCGCGGCAAATGGAGCAGGCACCGGGTAACGCATCGATCGTGCACGACGATGACTACCAGTGGCAGGATGCGGACTGGATTAGCAACCGGTGCAATAGCAGTACGCTCGATCAGCCCATGTCCATTTACGAGGTTCATCTCGGTTCCTGGCGTCGGCAGGCTGACGGCAACCAGGTATTGAGTTACCGCGAACTCGCCTCAAGCCTTGTTTCTTATGTCAAGGATATGGGCTATACCCATGTCGAGCTGCTGCCGGTGAGCGAACACCCCTTTGAAGGTTCCTGGGGTTATCAGCCCGTGGGCCTGTTTGCGCCGACATCCCGTTTCGGCAACCCGGAGGACTTCAAGTTCTTCGTTGATGGCTGCCATCAACAGGGCATCGGCGTGATCATGGACTGGGTCCCGGCGCACTTCCCGCGTGACGACTTTGGCCTTGGCCAGTTCGACGGCACCCATCTCTACGAACACGCCGACCCGCGCCAGGGCGCACATCCCGACTGGGGCACGCTGATATTTAATTTCGGCCGCCCCGAAGTCAGCAACTACCTGATCGCCAACGCGCTGTTCTGGGTCGAGGAATACCACATCGACGCGTTGCGGGTCGATGCCGTCGCTTCGATGCTGTACCTGGACTACTCGCGTGCGCGGGGTGAGTGGATACCCAATCAATACGGCGGCAATGAAAACCTGGAGGCGGTTGCCTTCCTGCGCCTGATGAACGAGCAGGTACATGCCAGCGGCGCGGTCACCATGGCGGAAGAATCGACCGCCTGGCCGGGTGTTTCGCATCCGGTTTACACGGGTGGGCTGGATGCACGATAGCCTGGGCTATTTCAGCGAGGACCCGGTGCATCGGCGCTACCATCACGACAAGCTGACTTTTGGACTGCTATACGCATTCAGCGAAAATTTTATCCTACCGCTTTCCCACGACGAGGTCGTGCACAGCAAGGGCTCCCTGATCACCCGTATGCCCGGGGACGAATGGCAGGCGTTCTCGAATCTTCGGCTTTACTATGCCTTCATGTACGCGCATCCGGGCAAGAAATTGCTGTTCATGGGTGGTGAATTCGCGCAAAGGCGCGAATGGAATCACGATATCTCGCTCGACTGGCATCTGCTCGAGCAGCCGGCACACGACGGTATCCAGCACCTGGTCCGGGACCTGAACCATTTTTATCGCGATACCCCCGCGCTCTACCAACAGGACTTCAACGCCGAGGGCTTCGAATGGATCGACTGCAGCGATAACGTGCAGAGCGTGATCGCGTTTTTACGCCGTGGCTCGAATCCTGCCGACCTGGTGATTACAGTGTGCAACATGACGCCGGTGATCCGCAGCGGCTATCGTATCGGCGTACCGGTGGCAGGTCGCTACCGTGAGCGAATCAATAGCGACGCCGGGGTCTACGGCGGCAGTGGCGTCGGCAATCTCGGCGAGGTCAGCTCCGACGAGATTGCGGTGCATGGACGCGACCATTCCTTGAGTTTGACCTTACCGCCTTTGGCGACTTTAATCCTTACACTTGAATAACAGAATATTCCAGACCGACTACAAGTAACATGAGCAAGCACAAGAAAATTGAAACCACGGCACTTACACCACCGGGGCATGATAGCGAAAGCCTGGTGAAAGATTTTCGCCGTTATTTCAGTCACACCCTGGGGCGTAATCATTACCAGAGTACGCCACATTACGAGTACATCGCGCTGGCCATGACCCTGCGCGATCGCCTCATGGTGGGCGTTAACAATACCCGTCATACCTACGAACATCACGATAGCCGCCGGGTCTGTTACCTGTCGATGGAATACCTGATCGGTCGTAGCCTGCGTAACGCGGCCCTGAACCTGGATCTTGGTGATGAGTTCAACACGGCGCTCGAACAGCTTGGCCTCGATGAAGAAGAAATCGTCGAGCTCGAACACGATGCCGGCCTCGGTAACGGTGGCCTCGGGCGACTTGCCGCCTGTTTCCTGGATAGCTGTGCAACCCTGGGTTTGCCGGTAATCGGCTACGGCATTCGTTACCAGTACGGCATGTTTCGCCAGAAAATAGCGGACGGACACCAGATCGAGGAACCCGATTCCTGGTTGCGTGGCGGACATCCCTGGGAAATTGAACGCCCAGAGTACGAGCAGCCGGTGCAGTTTGGCGGGCGCGTCGAACGCTATATCGACGATGATGGGCGTGCCCACACGCGCTGGGTCGATACCCACGACGTGCTGGCGATTCCGTTCGATATCCCGGTGCCCGGTTACCAGAATGGAACGGTAAACACGCTGCGATTGTGGTCGGCCGTCGCGACCGATGAATTCAATCTCGACGAGTTCAATGCCGGCAGCTACACCGAGGCAGTCGCGGCCAGGATAGCGGCCGAAAATATCACCATGGTGTTATACCCGAACGACGCCAGCGAAAACGGCAAGGAGCTGCGCCTGCGGCAGCAGTATTTTCTCGCCTCGGCCAGCCTCAAGGACGTGTTTCGTCAATGGGTGAATCGTCATGGTGAGAATTTTGACAACTTTGCCGACAAGCACTGTTTTCAGTTAAACGACACCCATCCGAGCATTGCCGTGGCCGAGCTGATGCGCCTGCTGATCGACGTCCATGGCCTCACCTGGGATGCGGCCTGGAACATTACCAGCAACTGCATGGCCTATACCAATCACACGCTGCTACCGGAGGCGCTCGAATGCTGGTCGGTCGGCCTGCTCGAGCAACTGGTGCCGCGGGTGATGGAAATAGTGCGTGAAATTAACAGTCGTTTCATCGCCGAAATCGAGGTCCGTTGGCCCGGTGATCCTGAATATCGCGAGCGCATGGCGATCATCACCGAAGGACCTGATCCCGTGGTGCGCATGGCACATCTGGCCATTGTCGGCAGTTACTCGGTGAACGGCGTTGCCGAACTGCATTCGAAACTGCTGAAGCAGGGCCTGTTCAGCGATTTTCATCAGCTCTGGCCAACCCGGCTCAATAACAAGACCAATGGTGTGACGCAGCGCCGCTGGCTCAAGGCCTGTAATCCCGAACTCTCGAACTTGATAACGGCAAGCATCGGCGAGGGCTGGGTCACCGACCTCGAGCAGCTCAAAAATCTGGCTCCCCTGGCCAGGGACGCCGCGTTCCGTGAGTCCTGGCAAGCGGTTAAGCAGGCCAACAAGATGAAGGTAGCGGCACTGGTAAAGGAGGGCTGCGGCATCGAGCTTTACCCCGACGCGATTTTCGATGTGCAGGTTAAGCGCATACACGAATACAAACGTCAGTTACTCAACGTACTGCACGTGATTCACCTGTTGCAAAGGATTCACCGTGGCGATGTTGCCGACTGGACCCCGCGTTGCGTGCTGATCGGCGGTAAAGCCGCGCCCGGTTACTTCATGGCCAAGCTCATTATCAAGTTGATCAATAATGTCGCCAAAGTGGTCAACGCGGACCCCCGAACCCGCGGCCTGTTACGACTGGTGTTTCTGCCCAACTACAATGTCAGCACCATGGAGACAATTTGCCCGGGTTGCGACCTGTCGGCGCAAATCTCGACCGCGGGCAAGGAGGCCTCGGGCACCGGTAACATGAAATTCATGATTAACGGTGCACTCACCATCGGCACGCTGGACGGCGCCAATATCGAAATTCGTGAAGCCGTGGGTGCGGATAATTTTTTCCTGTGCGGGATGAATGCCGAAGAGGTCGCTGAAAAGCGTGAGCAATATGACCCGAAAGGGATCGTCGCCGCGGACGATGATCTTTGCGAGGTCATGGAGGTGCTGCAGAGCGGTCACTTCAACCTTTCGGAACCGGGTATCTTCAATCCGATCATCGACAGTATTTTTAGCCCGCATGATGCGTGGATGACGGCCGCCGACTTTCCCAGTTTCGTCGCGGCACAGCGACGGGTCGCGAGCACCTTCGGAGACCGGGAGCGCTGGACCGAAATGAGTATTCTCAATACCGCGGCCAGCGGGCACTTTTCATCCGATCGTACCATCCGCGAATACAACCGGGACATCTGGCGACTCGAGCCGGTATCACCCGTCAGGGAACCGGGTCACTGACCATGATCCGCAAGCTGCGTGGAACACCAAAACCGCTCGGTGCTGACTGGGATGGCCACGGGGTGAACTTCGCGATCTTTTCGGCAAACGCGGAAAAGGTCGAGCTGTGCCTGTTCGATGCCGAAACCGACAATGAAACCGAACGCTTCGAACTCGAGCAAAGCGGCGAGATCTGGCATGCCTATTTAACCGGTTGCGGACCCGGTACGATTTATGGCTATCGCGTCTACGGACCCCATGATCCGCAAAACGGTCATCGTTTCAATCCGCATAAATTATTGATCGATCCCTACGCCAGGCAGCTGAGCGGTAAGCTGCAGTGGAATGACGCCGTCTATGGATTCAAACTGGAAGACGATGAGCAGGACCTGAGTTTTAACGACAGCGACAGTGCGCGTTTTGTGCCTAAGGCGGTCGTCGTCGATGAGATGTTCGACTGGCACCATGATCGCCCGCCCCGGATACCGTGGCCGCAAACGGTGATCTACGAAACCCACGTGCGCGGTTTTACGATGCTGAATCCCGAAGTAGAGAAAAAACAGCGCGGCAGTTTTGCGGGGCTGGCATCGGATAGCGTTATTGCCTACCTGAAGTCGCTCGGCGTCACCGCGCTGGAACTGCAGCCGATACATGCTTTTGTTGACGATCATTTCCTGGTCAGGAAAGGGCTCACGAATTACTGGGGTTACAACAGTATAGGTTTCTTCGCCGCCGAATCACGATACCTGTCGAACGGGGATCGCAACGAGTTCAAGGCCATGGTGCGGCGTCTGCATGAAGCCGATATCGAGGTCATTCTCGATGTCGTCTACAACCATACGGCCGAGGGCGATCAGTCGGGCCCGACGCTTTGCTTTCGCGGCATCGACAACGCCAGTTACTATCGTCTGCTGGAAGAGGATATGCGGACCTATATTAACGATAGCGGTTGTGGCAATACGCTTAACGTTAACCATCCGCGGGTATTGCAGATGGTTATCGATAGCCTTCGCCACTGGGTAATCGATATGCATGTCGACGGATTTCGTTTCGATCTCGCGGCCAGCCTGGGTCGAGAAGCACATGGTTTCGATAGTGATAGCGCTTTTTTCAGGGCGATCCGAGAAGATCCCGTGCTGTCGCAGGTTAAGCTCATCGCCGAG
>CALZHS010000222.1 GCA_945787265.1 uncultured Gammaproteobacteria bacterium
CCAGCCAGTACAGCAGGTAGATCGTCAGCACGATCGGAAGTACGGTGATTATCCCGGTAAGTAAGGTGGTGCCGATTGATTTGAACATGATCCGAATCCCGTGGTCCTGATGGGTGGATTCTAACAGCTTTTACAGGATACCCGCTTGCGCGGGATTGACGTTCAGATCGTCTATCCCAGCAGAATATCGCGTACCTGCTGGTATTTTTGCTGGGTCCTGGCAATGATATCGGCCGGAATCGGCGGCGCCGGCGGGGTCTTGTCCCAATCCAGGGTTTCGAGGTAGTCGCGTACGAACTGCTTGTCAAAACTCGGCGGACTGATACCGACTCGATACTCGTCGGCAGGCCAGTAACGCGATGAATCCGGGGTCAGGATTTCATCGATCAGTACCAGTTCGTCATTGGCGTCGACGCCGAATTCAAACTTGGTATCGGCGATAATGATGCCACGTTCTCGTGCATAGTCAGCGGCCAGCTGGTAGAGCTGAATGCTCTTGTCCCTGATCTGGTTGGCCTTGTCGTTGCCAATCCTGGCAATAACGTCGTCGAAATTGACGTTGATATCATGATCTCCAACCTCGGCCTTGGTCGAAGGTGTGAAAATCGGCTCGGGCAACCGGGCCGCCTGCTGCAGGCCCTGCGGTAGTTTGATCCCGCAGATTTCGCCGCTTGCCTGGTAATCTTTCCAGCCGGAGCCGATGACATACCCGCGTACAATTGCTTCCACCGGCAGGGTTTTCAGGCGTTTGACTATGATTGAACGATTTTTCAGGAGCTGATAATCGTCCGTGCTGATGTAATCGCTCAAATCGAGATCGGTCAAATGATTCGTAACCAGGTGTGATGTTTTGGCAAACCAGAAATTCGATATCTCGGTCAGCAGTTCACCCTTGTGCGGAATCGGTTCGGCAAACACGACATCGAATGCGGAAAGGCGGTCGGTTGTCACGATTAACATATGTGTATCGTCGATAGCATAGATGTCACGCACCTTGCCGCGCGCGAGCAGTTCGAGATTGTCGATATGGGTCTCAAAGATTGCGTTACTGGTCATTGCCACTTCCGGATTTTATGCGTCGCGAATCATATCATGAGCTTTTGCAGGAATAGTCAATTCAGGGTTAAGTTTTTGAGCCGTTTCGCGTTATAATCGCCCGCTTTTTTGGGATAACCCGGAGCAATCCATGTCGAATCCTATTGTCGCAGTCGTTATGGGCAGCACCAGCGATTGGCCCGTTATGCAGCACGCTACCGAATACCTCGAAAAATTCGGCATCGAATACCAGGCCCGGGTCGTGTCCGCGCATCGTACCCCGGACCTGTTGGCAGAATTTGCAAAGACCGCGGCCGCCAACGGTATTCACTGCATCATCGCCGGCGCCGGCGGGGCTGCTCACCTGCCGGGCATGCTCGCCGCTAACACCGTGGTGCCAGTGCTCGGTGTACCGGTGCCGACCGAGCATCTGCGGGGACAGGATTCGTTGTACTCGATCGTACAGATGCCCAAGGGCGTGCCCGTGGCCACCTTTGCAATTGGCAAAGCAGGTGCGATTAATGCCGCGCTGTTCGCGGTCTCGATGCTGGCACAGCACGATTCGAGCCTTGCGCAAAAACTGGCGGATTTTCGTGCCAGCCAGCACCAATCGGTGCTTGCCATGACGCTACCGCCAACCGCATAAATGGCGATCCTTCCGCCCAGTACGCTCGGAATGCTCGGTGGCGGGCAACTGGGACGCATGTTCGTTATCGCGGCCCGTACCATGGGTTATGACGTGATCGTGCTCGACCCTGACCCGCATAGCCCGGCCGGAGGCGTCGCCAGTCAGCATCTTTCCAGGGTCTACGATGATACCAATGCGCTCGATTACCTGGCGCAGCATTGTGCCGTCGTAACCACCGAGTTCGAAAATATTCCGGCGCTCACGCTGGCCTACCTCGCAAAATCGGTAACCGTGCATCCTTCCGCCAACGTTTTGCATATCGCGCAGCATCGCAAACTGGAGAAGCAATTCTTTCGTGAACAGGGTCTCGACACGGCGGATTTTATCGCGCTTGAAAACGAGGCCGACCTCGAGCTCGCGCGCAATTTCACCTTTCCGGCAATCCTCAAAACCGCAACCCTCGGTTACGACGGCAAGGGACAGGTGGTTTGCCAGCAGTTTGATGACCTGGGGCCCGCGTTCGAACAGGTCGGTCGCAAACACTGCGTGCTGGAGCAGCGCATCGATCTTGCCTGCGAAGTTTCGGTAGTGCTTGGACGCTCCACGGCCGGTGACGTGACCTGCTTTCCGATTGCTGAAAACAGCCACGCCAGCGGGATTCTTGATGTAACGATGGTACCGGCATCGATTTCGCCCGCGCAGGCCGATCAGGCCATCGATGCAGCGACCCGGATTGCGAACGGTCTCGATTATTGCGGAGTGCTCGCGGTCGAGTTCTTTATTTCGACGGATGATCGTGTGCTGGTCAATGAAATGGCGCCGCGCCCGCACAATTCGGGGCACTACACGCTCGATGCCTGCGCGACCTCTCAGTTCGAGCAGCAGGTGCGAATGGTCTGCGGATTGCCCGCCGGATCCTGCAAGCTGCATGCCCCGGTAGCCATGTGGAACCTGCTTGGTGATATCTGGCCCGAAGGCGGGGCACCTGACTGGAGCGCTGTGTTAGAGTTCGAGCTGGCGAAGCTGCATCTTTACGGTAAAACCGAGGCCAGGCCAGGACGCAAGATGGGGCACATTAATTGTCTTGGCGATACGCTGGATGACGCCGGGGCACTACTTAAAAAAATTCGTAAAATACTTGCCTGATGCCGGTCATCCCCGCTTGCGCGGGAGATGACGGGAATTCCTGCGCGGGAACCAGGTTACTGTTTGATACCGCGCGCGACAGTGTAGGTTTTGCCCTGCTTGATTTTTTCATAATGGCCGAAGACCTCGCTGAAACCACGTTTGAAAAACTGGCGTAAACCCGTGATCGTTACGATATAAAATGATCCCCCTGGTTTCAGGTGCTCCAGCGCGTCAAACAGGTAGATATAGAGCATCTCCTTGCCGACCTTGGCCGGGATGTTCGATACGATAACGTCGAATTTTTGTGCCGGGACCTGGTTGAAACCATTGCTGAGAATGCAGCTCGCGTTGTCGATGCCGTTGTGCTGTCGATTTCTTTCAGCGTATTCGACCGCGACGAAATCCTTGTCGACCAGCAGGCTGTGTCCGTCGGGCGCCATTTTCGCCATGCACAATCCAAGTACCCCGTAACCGCAGCCCAGGTCGAGGCAGTCGTCGCTGGCCGAGAGCTCGAGAAAATCAAGCAGCATGCGTGAACCATCGTCAACCTGGCGCGGAGAAAATAATCCCCAGGTGGTGTAAAACTCGAGCCCGCGGTGCTCGATCAAAAGGTCCTGGCGAATTTTTTGATTGTACTGGTTTAAATCATTAAGCACTGATTCAGCCCCGGTTGCTATGCTTTACATCGACATTTGGCTTTGTAACAATGGCGCGGTTTTAAAGGGCGTCATTATCCAATGGCGATTTAAAGATTACTACCTGGGAGCCCGGTTTAATGAAATTTGTTTTAGCTTTCAGCTTTTCGCTGGCAATGCTCTTCGCCAGTGCGTCGCAGGCAGATGCGGCTGCCGGACAGTCAACTTATGCCGCCAAGGGCTGTATTGGTTGCCACGGTGCCGGTGGGGTTAGCGTCGCCAGTGCCAATCCATCGCTTAAGGGCAGAGATGCCGCCTTTATCCGCCAGACTCTTACCGATTTTCGCAGCGGTGCTCGAAAAAATCCCGTCATGAACGCGATGGCGGCCGGCCTGAATGACGCGGATATCAATAATATCGCCGATTATATTGACAGCCTGAAGTAACCGGTTTTACACGAAGTCCAGAAAAAGCCGGCTGCTGCCGGCTTTTTTATTGCGCTTTGCGGGGTAGCACCATCTGGGTCGAGAGATTGCGGGTGACGCGGGCAGGGGTCAGCAGAATCGCCAGCGTAATCAGCAGGCATGCCAGCCATTGTGCCACGCCGATTACTTCCCCGAGGGTATACCAGGCGATAAAGAACATCGTAGGCAATTCGACGCTTCCGGCGACTGCAGAACGGGCGGCCCCTATCATCGGCGCGAAGCTGGTGTAAAGCAGCTGCGGCAGCAATGCTGTGCCCAGCGCGAGCCCCACGACCAACTGCCATTCGGCAGCAGTTTGCGGTAGCACGGTTTCCGCAGTCGACAGGATCAACAGCGGCAGCAGGCTGATCGAGGCGCCCACCGAAAAGCTGGCCACCCGGACAATGGGTTTAATCGAAGTGAGTTTGTGTATCAACACGTTAATCGCGAAACCAAAACTGATCGGTGCGCAAAGAGAGACCAGCATGGCAGGGAGGTGACGGGGTTCGACCGCGGCTGGCGAGCCGACCAGCAGCGTGAATACCGGGTAGGTCATGTACAGTACGCCGACAGTCGAGACCGGGACGGTTTTCAATGCGCTGACGAAACCAATCCAGCCGAGTCCCACGGATACCCCCGAAATAATTCCCCAGATCACCGTTTTCATCTGGATTGCGGGTAGTCGCAGCAGTAAAGGAAATAAAACCAGTGCCGAGAGCCCGTAGCGGTAAAATGCGACCGCGTAGGGCGCCATGCCGGAGTCGGTCAGGGACTTGGCAAAATACGGAATCGTTCCAAAACAAAAACAGGCCACAATCACCAGGCAGGTCGGCAGCAGGGTGCCACGCTCGAGAGCAGCGCTGTGGGTGATTCCGGTCATGGATGGTTCAGGTTGCCTCGCCGGGATGAGCGTTAAAGGATATTCGTTAACTAGCCCCGGAATCCAAGTATTTTTTCCGATCGGCGGCTTGATGAAATTCGATCGTTCGCCAAGGGTCGAGTCAATATCACCGGTTCAGTATTTCCAGGATATGGGTTTCGATATCGAAAACGTGCTGATCGTGCTGCCCCAGTTCGCGCAGCGCGCGTGCCAGATCGAGCAGGTAATCGCGGTTGCTACCGCTGGGGCCCTCGGCGCGGCAGATATGCCGTGCGATTTCATATTCGCTGGCTTCACCGAGATAGGCCTCGTTATCGGGGGTTGCGATATAGACCAGCCCGGTGGCGTGTGAACCGTCGTCAAAGGTCATTTCGGTGGCAAAACGCAGGTAGCCATTTTTCTCACGCACGTCGAGCTGTTCGAACACCGCGGCTTCGACCCGGTAGGCAATACCGCCGCAAACCGCGCCTTCGTCTTCGATCAGGGTCACGACCCGCCCGGGATCGGCCTCGGTTCCACGGTGATCGTGCGAACCCTGCCAGAAGCGACGACTCCAGTTGCGGATGCTCGCCGGCCTCGAATCGAGGTGAGGGAAATCAACCAGGTAGATCAGCGAGCCGTAGCCAAACAACCAGACCCGGGCGTCGTCATCCAGCGGGTGTCGGCGCTGGTTCTCTGCAAAGGTATTCTTGCTCATATCAGTGGTTCACCGTGCGTCAATTTTTACCATAACAGGCTAGCCCAGGCCACGCCTTGCAACGGGATAACTGAACAGTGCGACCAAATAGCAGCTTAAGGCAACCAGGATTACCAGGTTGAAGCCGAAGTGTATCGCGAGCAGCGAGGCCAGCACCGCGCTGACCACCGAGGCGCAACCATTGATGCCCCAGGCCCAGGGAGTCAGTATCGCCGGGCCACTGCCAATTGCCGAGAGCCCCAGGGGGAACGGCATGCCCATACAAAATCCCAGCGGCGCTATCAGGGCGATACTGGTCAGGATTCTTGCTGACAATGGCCAGCCACCGGCTGACTGCATCAATGGCTCCAGCAAGACCAGGTAAGCGCCGCCAAATGTAATGATGATCAGTAGCGCGTAACCGCTAACACGCCGCGCGCGCAGGGTTCCCGCATACCCCTGTGCAAAAGCGCTGCCTAACCCGGCCGTAATCAAGAATGAAGCCAGTACCACCGCGGCGGCGTATAGGGGATGGTGCAGTAAAAGAATGAATTTTTGCAGAAACGCGATCTCGATTAACAGGAAGCCCAGCCCCAGTGCTGCAAAATAAGTCAGCACCCTGTAACTGCTGAATCTGAGGACAGCTGATGACTGATCTCGTTTTGCAAACAGCACCGGCAGCAGGATCAACACCAGGCTAAGCACCAGGCAAACCGGCAGCGTAACCAGCAGCGTAAGGTAGCCTGTTTCGAGCAATGCGCTGCCGCCCTGGTGGCGCAGTTCGAGTAACTCCGCGAGCGTGCGCCACTTGACGAAATGATGATGGAAGGGTTGATCGTCGCTGGCCGGCTCGAGCTTGAACTTATAGTCCTCCAGGAACTGATCGCGCCCGGTACCCAGTAATGCCTGCGTGCCTTCAAAAAAATAGGCAGCCTCTAGCCGATTGAAACGATTAGCCTGGGTTGCCGGCATCCCGGGGTAATAGGCCAGGTCAAATGCGCGCGCTTCGCAAAAAGATTTGATCTGGTCAATATCCCTATTGTCAATTACTCCGTTCTTGATTAAAAGCGTGCTCGTTTGTAAGCCTCGGATCAAGGCCAGGCGTTGCGGAGCAATGGTCGCATCCGATTGTTCTAGCGCCTCGATTGCAGTGGCAAATAATTTCAGGCTGTCTCTTGGAGGTATTTTGATCCAGCGCGTGAGCGCGATAAAACCATTGGGCTCGAGCCGTGACAGGGCTTGTTGCAGGGCTTCCACCGTATAAACAAAATTCTCGTTGAGACCATGCACTCCACCCGCCGCGCTGCTAAATGAATCGAGCAAAGGCACCTGGATCAAATCGTAAGTGCTGCCATCGCGTTGCAGAAAACCGCGTGCTTCGTCGATATGCACGCTGACGCTGTCCTGGTCATACAGCCCACCACTGAAATCGGCAAAACGGTTGCGCACGAGGTCGATAACCTGGGGATTTATCTCGACCGCATCGATATGCCCGACGCCATGATAGATCGCCTGCAGCACGTCGGCGCCGCCGCCCGCTCCCAGGACCAGCACGTTGCGGGGGCGTGCCAGGTGATAAGGCAGCGCGGAAGTTAGATCGTCGAGGTATACCAGGTCCTCGCGCGCCCCGCGGTAGCGCGTAATGGCGGTCATTGCGTCAGCGTCAGTGAACAGCCCCAGTTGTTCGGGAGGTTCGCTGCGCGCATTAAGGCTGAGCCCCGGCGCATGGCGAAAGGGTACCGATTTACTCTCGACCACGGCTATGCTTCCCAACGGGCTGAAGCGCTCCTCGATAACACGAGTACCCTGCATTCGCAGAACCTGGCTAAGTTCCTTGTATGCAGAAACCCGGGGTTCAATCCAGGAGCCGGGCAGCAGATACAGGACGATTGCCGCGACGGTGAAACCGACCAGTGCAGGGGCAGGTTTGCCATTGCATTCGATCCACAGTGTTGCCGCGGCGGCAAAACCAAGTGCCGAGATAACGACCAGGGCCTGCGCTGCCGGCACAAGGTAGAGCAGTCCGATGATGCCCAGTGCACCGATTCCGGCACCGAGCAGATCGGCCGCGTAAATTCGCGCCAGGC